>CAYPTZ010000256.1:0-5684 GCA_964413395.1 uncultured archaeon
AATATATCATATCAAGAAAGGCTTGTCAACACCTGCGTATTCATTCATCTAAAATGTTACCGAAGCAGGGTTGTTCTTTCAAAAGAAAATGTTACCTACAGGGGGATGAATAAAGAAATGACAATCCTCATTGTTGATCACAACTTAAAATTATTAGAAAAATATGTGGATAAATTTATCTGCTTAAATAGATGTGTAGCACATGGAACTAGTATGCACACGATAAAAGATCTGCCAAACCATTTAGAATCGGGAGAGTGTTTTGATGATGATTGAAAATGCATTTGAAATTCTAAAATATTGGTTTTTTCAAAAAGCCTTGCTGTTATCTATCTTAGCAGCAATTCCTTGTGCAATAATAGGAACTTATATTGTGATAAAACGAATATCAATGATAAGTGGAAGTATATCTCATGCAACATTTGGGGGATTAGGGATAAGTTATTATGCAGGATTCAATCCTTTGCTAGGAGCTACAGTTTTTGGAGTAGCTTGTGGAGCAAGTATTGGAGCGTTACAAGAAAAAGCAAAAAATCGCTTAGATTCAATTCTTAGTTTTCTCTGGGCATTTGGTATGGCATTAGGATTAATATTTTTATATTTAACACCAGGATATGCACAAGATCTGTTTACTTATTTATTTGGGAATATATTTTTGATTGGTAATACTGAATTAATTGCATTACTAATTATTAATATTGTAATTATAATGATCATATATTTTTCATTCCAAACTCTGAAAATTTTCTTATTTGATGAAGAATTTTCAACAGTTCGAAACATTCCTATCAAATTAATGAATATAACATTTTATATTTTAATTGCGTTAACAATTATTATCATTTTATCAATTGTTGGCATAGTCTTACTGATAGCTTTTCTTACTTTACCAGCAGCGATTTCATTATTTTATCAAAAAACAATTAAAAATACGATGATTATGTCAGGGATTATTATTGCTTCTACTAATACACTTGGATTGTTTATTGCACATTTTATCAATTTACCACCTGGACCTATCATAATAATGATGCTATCGCTATTATATCTGATAAGTTTTGGATATGAAACAGTAAAAAAGAAATATTACGAAAAGAAAAATCCCATTGAATCACATTCATGTGGTGTAGAAATTGAATCATTTGGAATATTTCAAGATTATATTAAAGATGGAAAATATCTTGAGGAAAATGATCATATTAAATTCCATAAAGATCAAGGAAAATGTGATTAATAATGAAAATTTCAATAATAGACAATGATGAAAAAGTAATTGAATATTTATATTATTGGAACCGCCCAATAAGTCCGGGGAATTTATGTAATCACCTTAAAATTAAACATTCCACATTGAATTCAGTATTAACCCGACTTCAAAAGCGAGAATTGATTAATTGGGAGAAATATAGCTTAGTTGAATTGACCTTCACAGGTAAAGAAAAAGCAGAACATCTATCAAATCATCACTTCATAATTGAAAAATTTCTATTCGAAGTTTTAAGTTTATCAAAAGAAACCGCTCACAATGAAGCACTTTCGTTATCTCCTCATATGAGCTGTAATGTTATTGAAGCCATTTGTAACAAAATGGATATATCTCATAAAAAAGTGAATAAAGATTTTTGCAATGAACGAGATTATCTTTAATTTTTTTTTTATATTTTGGTTTATTATATTATAGCAGAAATTGAATATTGGAGTATAAAAATTTGAAAAAGCGTTATTTCATCATTTTTGTATTATATTTTGTGATATCTTTGAAATCTTTTTCAGTTATAGCCAATTCTGTGACAAGTGAAACACCTAAAAAAACAATTATTTTATATGGTGATACCAATTGCCATCTTTGTCGAGAGACAGAATCATTATTACAGGAATTTGAGAACTTCCATCCTGAAATAAACATTAACTATGAAATGCACAATCTTTATGATCCATATCACTTATCTTGGATGATTTCAGAATTAGAAGAATATGGAATTGAGGAAATGCAAGTACCAATTGTTATTCTTATTTGGAATAATCAAACTATAATATTATATTATGATGATATCACTCTAGAAAATCTAGAATTTTGGAGTAATAATGGTTATGTTGAATCTACTCAGGTATCTCTGAATGAAGGCGTGTCATTTCTTTCTGGTTTAATTATCGGCGCATCACCTTGTGTATTGTTAATTTTAAGTGTATTTGGAACATCTTTATCAATGGAAACTTCAAAATCAAAATATCTTAAGGTTTCTATAGGATTTATTACGGGAATTTTACTCGCTTATCTTGTTGTATCCCTTGTATTTATACTTGCTTTACCATATATTGGAATTTTCCAATATTTCAAATATGTTTTTTCCGCAATTTTTGTTATTATCGGAATTTGGCAAATTATAGATTACAAAAATGAGGAAAGCAGAATTTTTGGAACTCCTACAGTTGTAAAAGGATATATTAAGCGAAATGTTCAAAATAATTCGGGATTTGCAGCATTATTAATAGGATTTATATTTGGATTCATTAAAATTCCCTGTTTTGGGGGAGTATTCCTTTCAATAATATATGCTGTGCAAAATAACTCCAAATTATGGAATTACATTTTATTTTATATGTTGGGTATGATCATTCCAGTAATAATTGTATTTATATTACTAAGATTGGGATTAAAAAGCGAAAAAATTAATACTTTCCGAGAAGAAGCAAAACCTTATCTTAGAATTTTAAGTGGATTAATGATGTTAACGATTATCGCATATCTTCTTCTAGAAACACAAGGTTTTACAATTTCCTATTTAATATTGGCGATAATATTAGAAATTCTCATAATCGGGTATTTTATTCTCAATAATGAAAATAATAAAACTCGAATTCAAGAAAAAAATCAATAGGACTGATTTTTTTTTTTGCATATTGTCAGTTAAATTATAATTAATTAACTAATTCCAGAAAGGGTATTATTTTAAAAGAAATAATACAGAGTTAAATAAATATTATTCTATTTAGCAAGTTTAATAACATATGGGCGATCAAAATTGAAAATTGGCATATTAGGAACCGGATTTGGTAAAACTCATTTAAATATTTACAATAGTATGAAAAATGTTGAAATTGGCGGAATAGTAGGTAGGAATAAAGAAAAATTGGCAGAGATTAAAGCAGAATATAATGTTAATTTATATGAAGATCCTGAAACTCTATTTGAAGATCCATCAATAGATCTAATTGATGTATGCTATCCTACAAAAATTCATAGTGATTATGTTATAAAAGCTTTAAATAATGGCAAACACGTATTTTGTGAAACACCCATTGCATATTCATTAGACGAAGCAAAAGAGATGCAAGAGGTAGCAATTAAGAAGAAGAAAATGCTCATGGTAGGATTATTCAATCGATTTGACCAGGGATATGAATATATTCATGAACTAATTAAATCTAAAAAGTATGGCAAAGTAAAATCATTAAAACTCAATAGAAGAACTGCACCCATATGGGGAACTACGGATAAAATGATGATGGATTTAATGATCCATGATTTTGACTATCTTTCATGGTTTTTAGGAAAACCAAGTAACATTAATACTCGATGTTTACGTAATGATAAGAATTATATCATGGATGCACAAGTAACGGGAATTTATGATGACAGTTTAATTACAATTGAAGGTTCTATGAGTCTTCCATTATCTTTTCCATTTACGACGAATTGTTCAATTATTTTTGAGCAAGGTGCAATTGAATATGGATGGAAATGGGAAAATAATAAACCACATTCATCTTTTGTGGAATATCCTTCAGAAGGGAAACCATTAATTAAGGAACTTGAAATGAGAGATGAATATGATCTTGAATTAAAATATGTAATTGATTGCTTTGAAAAACAAGACTTCACCAATAAAATTTCAATTGCTGAAGCAATTAATTCATTAGAAATTGCACTTTCGGCAATAGATGCACTAGAATAATAAAAAAGAATTTTAATTTCCTAATTAGTAGACTTTAATTTTTTTCAATATTTTCCTTTCTTTCTTACTTATTGAATCCAAATCAAGAAAAATCTCTTTTAGACTTTTAACAATCATCGGTAAACTATCAATTAAATCAGAACGCTCATGAACATGAACTAAATCATCTTTAGGGGTATCAGATCTGTTTAATAAAATTACGGAACCATTATTTTTTTTGACAATATTTATTAGTTCATTTGCAGGATATTCCCGTAAAGAGGTCCCCAAAATAATAATACAATCTGCTTCTTCTGCAATCTTAACACATTCACCATAATTCTTAAGATTTTCACCATATTCAATCATATCAGGCGTAAGCACAGTATCACATTCAGATTTAGAATAATATCCGCATATTAACCTTCGTTTATCTTCAGGTTTCTTTTTATATGTCTCTAAAATATTTTGATAGCTATAGATTTGATTGCATTTAGAACAAGTTGAACTATTTACCCATCCATGTATATGAATAACATCACTATTAGTGTCCTTTAGTATTTTTTTTAATTTCAATTCTGCTTTTTCATGTAGAATATCTAAATTTTGAGTGATTATATCAGTTTTTATGTGGAAATTATTACATATTTCTCGTAACTGGACAAGATTTAAATGCACTTTCCCAGGAATTCCATTAATAATGGGCAAAATGCTTCCAAATAATTAAGAATTTCTAAAATTATTTGCTAAGGGTGTTGATAATATTTCATAATAATTTCTCTCTCGGATAACTTGCTTTACTTCGGTTGATAAAGCAGGAACATTTGGAAATTCAACACATCCTATAGAGGCTGCAGCTCCAGTGAAAATTAAAATATTTTTGGAATTAGATAAAATAGAAGCAATTTTCCTTATTTTTTTTTTTTGTTAGGCTTTTTGATTAAATTTACATTTCTCTCTGAATCTTGAAAATCTTGTTTATTTTCTATTATTCGAGGAATATTATTAGATTCATGATTAGTATCTGAAGGATTCGCATGTATATTTGCATGCACTTCAATTCTGGGCGGTGCATGCATAGCTGCTTGTACTTCAATTCTAGGAGGAGTATGCATTGCAGCTTGTACTTCAATGTCGTTTTCAAAGGGAATAGATTCATTTATTGGTTCTTTATCACGGATTTGAGGGTTATAATTAGATTTTTTTTCATGAACAGTATTTTTTGTTTGGTTTTTTTTTTTTTAATGTTGGTTTTTTAGATATATCTTCATTATCATCAGAATTCATGGTTTAACATTGGAGTTTTTTTGGATTTATAATTTATACCTCTTTTTTATTTTCAAAAAAATTTTAAATTATATAGATTTGCTATCTAACATGAATAAATCTGAATATGTGCATGGATATGACAAACAAGAATCAATACGTCTTATTGATCAAGCTAAAACACTTGTTGAATTTTTGCATCAGGATGTTAGATATCCAAAGAATTCAAAAATATTGGAAGCAGGGTGTGGAATTGGAGCACAAACACAATATTTAACAAAAAATAATCCCGATTCACATTTTATATCAATAGATATTTCAGAAGAATCGCTGAACCAAGCAAAACAAAGGATAAAAGGTGAAAATATCTCAAATGTTACCTTTCAAATTGGAGATATTTTCAATTTAGAATTTGAAGACGAGTCTTTTGATCATATATTCGTGTGTTTTGTCTTAGAACATCTTTCAGATCCTGTAAAAGCT
>CAYPTZ010000257.1:0-5627 GCA_964413395.1 uncultured archaeon
TTTTCATTTATTTAATAGTTTTTCCAATAATGATTTTCTGCAGAATAAAATTAAAAATAAGAAAAATTAAATTAAAGACTGGAACAACCAATAAAAAATGAAATAAGGAGAATTATAGTTGCCAAATTATATAAATAAAAATTAATATCCCCTCAATATCCCCCTTTTAATATCTTTTGAGCTTAAAATACACTAATCTATGGCAAGAAAAAAAAGTTATCTTACACAATTTCGAGAAAATTTAATCAATGAAAAAAAAATCAGTAAAAATACGATAAACAATCATTTATCCAATTTAGATATTTTTGTAAATATTTATTTAAAAGATTATATGAATATTAATCCCAATGAAGTGAGTTCACATGATATTAAAGAATTTTTGGGTTCTTTCCACATTAGAAAATGTTTAAGTTGTAAAAAATCAGATTTATTTCAGATGATCCCTAGTATAAAAAAATTTTATAAATTTCTCTTTTCCAAAGATGAAATAGAAGAAAAAATTTATCAAAACATAATTGATATATGTAAAAATCGCAATATATTTGCAAAACGTTATGATAATTATACTAATATATGTAATTCTGAAACTAATATTGAAGTTGAAATGGAAAAATGGATGATGTGGGAAGATGACAATTATTCAAATGAAAATGTATTCTTACCTGATAAATTGCAATTTACAAAAAATCAAATTCAGGAAAAATCCACACTTCATGATATTTTTCTAAATTCGTTATCAAAATTGAAATTAAATTCAAAAACCCGAGAGTTCTTAATGGATTTTAAAGCTTTTTTGAAGTTTTGCCTGAGATCTGAACAACCATTAAAAGTCTCAACTCGCCATGGATTTCTCCAACGGAAAGATATTCAAGCAGTTAATCTAAAATTTATAACACCAGATTCTATTAAAACTACATTAAATCAACCTTCAGCAAAAAAAATTCATCTTTTTATGAATATTGCACTATATGCTGAACTAAGTCAAATAACTTCTACAAATGAATTAATAAAAACACCATTATCAGATGTATTTATATTGAAATCTCCAAATTATCAATTAATCTGGATATTACATATCTTATGGAACCATATACCATGGGAAATATTACTTAAACCTCATGCAAATGGGAGACCAGAGTGGAGTCAACATAAAAGATGGCAATTGGAAGATACTTTTTCAGATGCCACAGTAGATTTTCCTTATGATTATCCAGATATTTTTAAGCAATATTCGAGAAATACCAAAGAATCAATATTTAATTCCTTTATTTATGATTTCGGTGTAATTCCTGATAGAATTTTACCGGCTTTGCAGCAGATGGGAATAATAATGTATAAAATAAGGAGAAATAATAAAAATGAGAAAGATATATTATCCCCATTAGGTGAAATTAAAATTACATCTTTAGGTAAAGAAGTATTTATTGTTTTATCAAAATATACCAATGAAATTGCTAAAAAATTAGAAAATGAAATTGGTACAAATTCTTCTAATGATTCAATTGATTTTCTTGATTTCTTATTTAACAAATTTTTGTGAAATTAAAAAAATATTATATATAATTATTGTTAAAAATGGCCTTGGTTGAAAAAATGATAGATTTATTTAAAGCATAGATCCCTCTAAAGAAATAATCGATTTCCTATTGGTTAAAGTAGTTTCAAATGTATAAATAGAAGACATTGAATTTCAATTTAATATAATCAATTTGAATAAAAATTGAAAAGGTAATTATATAGATTTTTAACTATGTTTTTTTATAAATCACTTAGTAAAAATGGAAAATACTAAGGTAGTTAAAGTAACAAATAAAGGCATGATCACTATCCCAGCAGATTATCGAAAAAAATTTGGAATTCATGATGGAGATAATATTGCTGTGGTAGAAGACGAATTAGGATTACGTTTGATCCAAGTTGAACCGATAGAAAAGTTGCAAAAAAGATCAATTACAGCTAAGGAATTAGAAAAACTGATAAAAAATTCTAAAATGGATGAATTGGAGTTAGAATTTTAAGTGAATAAAACTATTTCTTTAGATACCGGACCAATTTCTCTTTTTTTCACTCGAGATCATTCCAAAAAAATTGATGCTCTATTTAACTCGATCAAAACGAATCAAATTAATGCCATTGTGATTGCCCCAGTATTAGCAGAAGTGTTTAAACATTTATGTGTTTCTAATGGAAAGGATTATGCAAATTCATCTCTAATTTCACTTTTAAAATTTTATCCAATCAATGTTAAATCATTAGATTATTCCATGATTTTAAAGGCAGGACAATTAAAATGTCAATTTCGGAAAAAATTATCATATATAGATTGTTTTGTTATTGCATTAGCTTTAATAGAAAAATGTGAACTACATACTACAGAAAAAGAATTTCCAACATTTTCCAAATTAAAAATTATAACTTATTCATTTTGATTTGTTTATTCAATACTTCAATATTATCCCAAAAAACGTAATTATCTTCTTTTCTATTTTTATGATATTCCTTTTTTGCATTATACTTGTGGAAATTCTTTTTTTTTCTTTCTTCTGTATCTTAACTCTTCACATAGTGCTTTTACCCAATATGATCTAATGACATGTTTGCACATCTTAGAATAAAAGATGGCGCCAAAAGCTTTACTTCGGAGATAACAACATAAATTTCACTCGATAATTTCAAGTTAATTGATCCTATCCCTACTTTTTTTCTACTTCGGTAGAAAAAATCAGCTCATTTTTTTTTTATTTGCCATTTTCTTATATGAGAATGATCTATATATATTGCCTCTTTGATATTTTACTTAGCTCATTATCATGTATAGCACAAATTCAAATATTAAAAATTCAATAAATTATGTAATAATGTCTGATACCAAAAGTCCTAGAACATTAGAAAAATTACGACCATCACGAAATAAGCGAGATGTCATGTCTTTTTCTCTTATTTTAATAATATCGATATCAACTATTACATTTATTTCAATACAGGATGAAAATAATGTCATAAGATACTCATCTGATATTCCAACAATTAATGTCGTTATAGAAGATGAAATTTCAAATGTATCACAGCAATGTTTCGTGAAAGTATCTACCAATTCAAAAGAATATTCAGGAGAAAGTTGGATTAATCACCTTTTACCGGCAAACATTAGGATTCGTAATTCTGATGGAGGTTATTCTTTTGAATTATTCCGAGGGGAAAATTTACTTTCGATGCGTAATGATGATGATTGGATATTAATACCATCAGGACCAAATTTGGGAGCTATTAGATCAAAGTTATCCTCTGACTTTTTTAATCAAATGAATCTTTTCGATCAGACATATACATTGCCTGATTCTAAATTCGTTGATTTATATATTAACAATGAATACCAAGATTTATACTTGCTTTCAGAAAGAGTTGATAGACAATCTTTAAATTTAGCAGATGCAAATGAAGAAAATCCTGAAGATAATGATAAATTATTTAAAATATCTAGTTGGGATGGTGATTTTTATACAATTCCAGATAATATTCAATGTTCGTGGGAGATTTTATATCCAAATCATTTATCTTCCTCAGAATTACCTCAAGAGTTAGTGAATTTTGTTTTAAATTCAACTGAAGATGCTTTTTTTAATGAAAACACTGGAATCTTTTCGAAATTCGAAAAAAAATCCTTAATTAATAATTTGTTGTTCAGTTTATTGTCAGGACATGAAACAATTGAAGGTTCAGCATGTTATTTTGTCTATGATAAAATTACTAAGAAATTCAGCATTCTCCCTCGAAATTTTGATCAAAGTTGGGGATTTAATCGCTACGGAACAATTCCATCGGATATTTGGCTAAATAAGGAAAAAAATGGGATAACGTCTATAGTATGGAGTCATCTATATAAACGTCTTTTATTTCCGGAAAATCTTGAGGTTAAAAATAATATAAAATCAGAAATTGTGAATCAATGGTCGAAAACTCGAAATACTGTATGGGATTCGACTAATCTAATCAATTCTGTTGATAAAATGTATAATAAAGTTCAAGATACTCTTAATTATCACTCTCTTAAACCTGAATTGATTACAAATAAAATTTCTCACTTAGATGATTGGATTTCGACCAGAATGAACACATTAGATGAGATTTTCCAAAATAATAATGATTTCTTCATCAATAACTTAAAAAATAATTTTCCAGAAAATGAAACTCGATTTGGATTTTCAAGTTCTACTGCAAGGAGATATTTCCATAAATCTTCTATTTTATTTTCAAAAGAGGAAATTCACGAAATCGATATAATTATCCAACAAAAATATGCTAGTGATATGGTTCAGAGGAGGGATGATGAAGATCGCAACACAGAACAATTTTATATGCCTTCTGACATATCTATTGATGGTTATTCTATGAGTGATGTTGGATGTCGAATAAGAGGAAATTTCCTCCAGTATTATCCCAAAAATTCATTTAAGTTTAAATTTAGTGAAACAAATTTATATCTCGGCAATAATACATATCGTAATGAACCTTCTTACGAAAATCGCCGATTTCTGGGGTTGAAAAGATTAAATATCCGGAGTGGATTCAATGATCTTTCAAAGATGAATGAAATTGTTGGTTATGAACTATTTAAAATGACAGGATTACCTAGCATAAGAATAAGTTGGACAAAACTTTATATAAAAATTGTAGATGATAATGGAGAAGTCTATAAAGAGCGAGAATATAAGGGTTTATATTGGATTAGTGAAGATCTAGATAAAACCTTTTTAAGCTATAATTTTAAAAATCATAATGCAAATCTTTATAAAACAACTTATGTAACAGAGGCAACGCTTCATGATCCAGAGTCTTTTAGACAATATTATCTTGATAGAACTGGGTGGGATATTGGGTATATGGATAGCCTTAAGGATATTTTTCCAGAATATACAAATATGGGAAGAGTATATGAGTTAAGAACCAATGAAGAATTGGATGATTATTCTGATTTAGATCATTTCGTTGATAATATTAATCATGATTGGAATAATATTAATAGCACTGCTGATTTAGATGCTATTGCGAAGTATTTTGCCGCGAGTCATTTTCAAGGATCGTGGGATGATTATTGTGGGATACCTCATAATTTCTTTCTATATTCAAATCCAAATTCTGGATTCTTATTATTGCCTTGGGATATTGAAAACAATCTTAATACAGGAAGTAATCAATCAATTAATAGTTGGAATCAAAGAGATTATCGTTATGCGCCACTACTCGAAGGATATAAAGAATATTATGATTGGGTGGCTTGGCGTTGGTCTTACTATGGAGAAGAACGTCCATTATGGGATAATGCAATTAACGATTCATATTTTGTTGAAAAATATCTCGGATATATGGGCAATATTGCAGAAAATATCCCTATATTAATTGATCAAGTAAATATTTGGTTTGATTTTATTGAAGATACTCTCCTATCGTCATATAATTATACATTTGCACCTTTTTATGGTGTATACACCGTATCTGAGTATAAACCACATTTTCTAAATGAAAAAGCACGAGTATTAAATTATCTTGAAGGAAGAAAGGAATATGTTGAAGAACAACTGGAAATTTTACAATAAAACCGATGAATAAATAGGATAAATAAAAATGTC
>CAYPTZ010000258.1:0-5610 GCA_964413395.1 uncultured archaeon
ACAATTTTATCACCCGTTTCATGATCTAATTGGCCTGTTGGTTCATCAATCAACATAATATCTGGTTTTTTTGCAAGGGCTCGGGCAATTGCAACCCTTTGTCTTTCTCCTCCAGAAAGCTGTGAGGGGAAATTGTTGGTTCTTTTTTCCATTCCAACCATTTTTAAATATTCTATTGCTAATTGATATGTATCTTTTTGGTTAATTCCCACCAATTCCATAATTAACTCGACATTTTCAGCAGCCGTTAATGTTGGAATTAATGAATAGAATTGAAAAACAAATGATAATGTTTTTTTCCGATATATTGTTAATTGTTTTTCAGAAAATTTGGAGATATCTTCACCATTGATAAAAATACATCCCTTAGAAGGACTATCGATCCCTCCGATAAGATTGAGTAATGTTGTTTTTCCAGAGCCAGAGGGTCCCATGACGAAAATAATTTGACCTGATGGGATGGATAATGAGATATTTGACAATGCGTTAATATGGATATCATTCAGTATGTATGTTTTATTTAAATTAGATAATTTGATTAATGGTTGATTTTCTATCATATTCTTTTACTTTTTATTCTATTGGGATATATTCCTAACTTGTTTTAAGAAGCAATAATATATTAATTCTCGAATTTATGATAATTATATCAAAATTAGTTTTGTTTTTTATTCATTAAAAATCTACTATAGAGGAAAAAACCTATGGAATTAAAACAAGAATCTCAAAAAATTTCTGATTATTTACAAGAAACTGAAATAATTGATTATAATAATGCTTCTATACTTCAATTGATAAAACAGTTTAGTTCCAAAAATTTTGAACCTTTACAATTAATTGAATATGTTTTTCAATACGTGAGGGATAGCATTTCTCATACATTTGACATCATAGGAATAAATATAACTTGCATTGCTTCAGATGTGTTAAAATATAAGGAAGGTATATGTTTTGCAAAATCACATCTTTTAGCCGCTATATTACGAGGATTAAATATTCCAACTGGATTTTGTTATCAGCGTCTAATAGTTGATGATATAGAATTGCCACACATTGGTTTACATGGGTTGAACGCCGTATATATCGATCATTTAAAAAAATGGATTCGTCTTGATGCTCGTGGAAATAAAACGGGGGTTGATGCACAATTTTCAATATCTCAAGAACAACTAGCATTTCCAATTCGATCTGAAAAACATGAGGAAGACATTCCCATTATTTTTATTAAACCCAATGAAAAAGTAATAAGTTATTTAAGGAAAGCGAAGAATTTGGAAGATTTAATTAATTTTCTACCTTGTTCTTTATGATATTGTAATAAAATTGGAAATTTATTTCACATCAAAGAGTAGTCCTGATTTAACTCATTTTTTTTTATAGGAATGTTTTTTTTTTTTTAGTATTTGAAAGAATATGGCTCATTTTGATATCAATTCTCTGTCGATTTTATCGCTTTTAACATTGCTAATTATTATTGGGGCATCCTTAGCTTTATTATTGGGGAATCCTTAGCTTTATTATTGGGTATGGTAATATTTAATCCTGATAAAAGTTGGAGCACTGTAAAAAATAAAATTCTCTTATTTTCAGATATTCTTTTGGGTATAATTTTATTAATTATTTTTCTTGGAAAGAAAACTTCAAATCAGCGAATATTAATGTTGATTTTTGTGATTATTTTCATGTTCACCCATATGTATCGCGAAATTGATTTTTTTATCTCGATAGAGTCTAAATTTTGCTTTAATATTCCTCTTTTTATTGTGAATTCCATTAAAATTGGAGGTTTAGTCATCTCTCTTTTCCATATTCAGTCCATTTCTCCTTAACGTATATCAAGAAAATTACTTAATTTAAATTTTATAATCATTAAAAAAAAAAGATGCATTGAAAATTATATGGTAGATTCTATTGTAACTCGTACCTTTTCAATAGATTATATTTACTTAGATTTAATTTTTATTCTAATTTGGATTATATTCTTAGTAAAACGACGATATTGGATGCCCATTATATGGGGAATTATTGGTTGGGTTGTCTATATTTTTGTTGATTACTATCTATGGCATATTGTTATGGGAGTTCGAACATATGAAGGATCAATAAATCCTTTTCTCTTCTTTTTATGGTTCTGTTTTTCACCTGGATTTGTACAATTTTCGTATGTATTTGTTATGTTTGAAAAACGGAATAAACATGAAATAATCTTTTGGACTCTACTATTCTATATTGGATGGACTGCAACAGGTTTATTATCTCAACTATTTACAATAAATTCTGACATTATCGAAGTTGCAAGAAATATGAATGTTGCAAACCAACGTTTATCTTTTAGCCTTTTAGTAGTGCTAAATCTCATCATTGGACTATATCTTATATACAAACAAAAATTACGCAAAGAAGATCTATTATATATTTTTATTATTGGAACTCTGGTAGAGTTTTGTCTTGAATTCACCTTATGGATTTCAGGGATTAGAATTGAGCAAGGAGAATGGTCGATAGTATTAATGATTATAAATACTTTAGTTGAATTTAATATGGGAATAGTTCTTATGTATTTAGTTTGGCGAGTGTTTAAGAAATCTCGCGATAGTAAAATTAATCCCCCTCTAGCTTGGAAAGATTTTCCTTATATTAAAACCGATTTTAATTTAGTATCAATTATTATCTCAAATCCAGAAAAGCGAAATACAATGATAAAACAGCTAAAACTGCTTTTTATTGCAGAGAATATCATTTCAGATATAAAATATATCTATGAAGTAAAACCCGATGATCTTAATATTAATTTAGATCTTTCTGAACTATGTAAAATTGTAAGCCTTCCTTGATTTTTTTTTTTAATTAATGGCCTCTAAATTATTTCTAGGCAAAATTCAATTTAGTCATATATTAGCTTTTGTTTGCGTGAAATATCTAATTTTTTTAAGGCATTGAGCTGGATATGATAGAAATGGTAGAAAATAATTC
Organism: uncultured archaeon; assembly: GCA_964413395.1. Lineage (GTDB taxonomy): Archaea > Asgardarchaeota > Lokiarchaeia > Sigyniarchaeales > Promethearchaeaceae > Lokiarchaeum. The sequence goes on from CAYPTZ010000258.1 coordinate 2,974, forward strand.
TAAAACAACAAAATCTGCATTATTAACTGCGGAACCTCTCTTGAATAAGTATTCTACAAATATTTTCAAAAATTCTTTGATTTTATGTATCATTATATTTGTATTATCTGGAATATTACGTGGTTATGGTTTATTGGGTCCAATTGATGCTCGAATGTTAATATTATTAAATTTTATATTAATGTGGTTTTTACCCTTCTTGTTTTTTTCAAAAGAAGGAAGAAATCAAATTGGGTTAAAGCGACCTAATGAAAAGAAATGGTTATTTTATGGGGTTCTAATAGGATTGCTATTTTCATTTATTGTTTTTCTCCTTGGAGTTCTTCTTTATGGAGATTCAATCAATAATTGGTTTGTCAATATTGGGTTGCAATATCTCCCAGCAGAGAGTGAAGAATGGGGAATTGACAAATTTTCCTTATTTTTAATTGTCACCTTTCCTGCGATTATATTTAGTCCAATTGGAGAAGAAATATTGTTTAGAGGAATGATTCATGAATCAGTAAAAAATAAATCAAATGAAAAAATCGCCACTATTATAAATGGTCTAGCATTTGCAGGAATTCATATCTTTCATCATGGAATTATTAGAGACAATACTGGAGTCCATATTTTACTTCTTTCTTGTTTAATCTTCTTTTTACTAATGTTTGGATTCAGTTGGGTATGCACACTTCTAAGAAATAAAAGCAATTCACTTTATCCTGCCATGTTTTGTCATTCAGCGTTTAATTTGATGATGAATATCACTTTATTTCTATTTATTCTTGAATAATTTTTTTTTAGATTTTTTTAAATGATAAGTAAGAAATCAATCAATTAGTTCGATTTATAGTAAAAAAAAAAGAATTTATTTGAAAATAGAGAATAAATCTACTAAAAAAGAAAGATTATTTCTCTTTTTCCAATTTTTCAATAGATTTATCAATTGCTTTTTCAACTGCAGATGATGTGGCTTTTTCAGCACCTTTCATTGCTACTTTAACGGCCATATCATTACTTGCTTTTTTACGGATAACACTTTCAACATCTCCTTCTAATGCACCCCAGACCAAATCAACAATTTCACCTTTAACAGTGTCAAATCCTGCCTTTTTATGGGCTTCTTTATTGACTTTTTTATTATCAATTTTCTTTCCTTTTTCTTTCAATTCGTTAATAATTTCTTCTTTGGCTTCTCCGAAGGCTTCACAATAAGATGTGATCTTTTCACTATTTTCAGATACTTTATCTGCAATTTTCTTTAGTAATTCAGTGTCTATTAATCCCATTTGTTTAAACTCCGTCTTTTTTTTTTTTAAAAAAAAGACATAATTATAGATTTCTTTACAACTATTTAAGAATTTTTCAAAAATTTTTTTTTGTAGTAAAATTTCATCAGCTAACAGAACTTATTTTTAGGAATAATTCCATAAATAATTGGTTAATTTTTATCAATTTATTTTTCCTTATCGATACCACTTTTTAAACCTTCATTTAAAATTCAATTTTCTTGAAAAAATTAACAATTTATTAAGTGACCAGTGATATCATTTTTTTAGCTCAAGTCATTAATAGAAGGTATATCGATTCTTATCTATTTGAAATTATTTTTAAAATTATTGTAAATTACGAATAAACTATTTAGGTTATTAAATTGTCTCGAATTCAATCCAATCTCCGTGATATTCCTTGGGTGGAAAAATATCGCCCTCAATCTCTGACTGAAATTGTAAGTCAATCCGCCACAATACAAACCTTACAAGTTTTTGTGAAAAATCAGATGATTCCTCATTTAATCTTTGCTGGTCCTGCTGGGACTGGGAAGACTTCAACAGCAAAATCTTTAATTAATGATTTATTAGGGAAGGATAATATTACAAAAGATGCCATTTTAGAGCGAAATGCATCCGATAATGTTAGAATGGGTTCTCGTGATGAAATTAAAGATTTTGTCAACCATTCTTTAATAAATAATGAAAATTCCTTTAAATTTCTTATACTTGATGAAGCCGATAATATTCCTAAAGCAATGCAAGGGGCATTTCGAAGAATTATAGAAATGGCACCTCCTAATGTAAAATTTATTTTTATGTGTAATTATATTGAAAACATTATTGATCCCATTTTGAGTCGATGTGCGATCTTTCGGTTTTATCCATTACCAAAAAAATATTTTGATAAACAGTTAATTAGCATTGCAAAGCAGGAAAACATTCCCATTAATTCTGAAATTCTTGAAGCGATCTTTTACATTACTCAAGGAGATATGCGCCAAGCAATCAATCTTTTTCAAATGATTGTGGCCTTAGCAGAAGATACCACAGGAAAATTGCAACCAAAAACTATTATCTCTGATATAATTTATGAAATCTCAGGATTTCTCCCTAAAAAAAAACTTGATGAAATATTTTCCAATTTAACCCAAATTCAATTTCTTGAAGTAATTAGACTAATTCATACGTTTAAAGGGATATCCAGTAGAGGGCTTTTTCGTCAAATTCTTACAAAAATATCAGAAAAAAATTATGCTTTTCCATATCTTGAAAAAATGATTATTACATTATCTGAATATGATTATCGATTAACCTTAGAAGCAGATCCCCATCTACAATTAGATGCGTTGTTTGCTGAGTTGATGATGCAAATGGAGGCGAT
>CAYPTZ010000259.1:0-5598 GCA_964413395.1 uncultured archaeon
TGATCCAAATAAAGTTGGAGCGGCTCTTGAGATAGCACAAAAATCAGATGAATCGTATCTTATTAATTTTCAAGTTGAACCCGAATCCAATGCTCTTCCAATGTTACCGCCAGGAGCATCTATTTCATCATATATTAATTGCCAAAAACAAGTTAGAAATTTGTATGACAAATATACACGATTACCTAGAAGACAATCTGATCTAGATAATTATTCACGTTTAGTGCCACAATTCGAGTGTGAGGATGAAGAATAGTCTGAGAGATTAAAAATGAGTAAAATAGATGAAAAGAAATATTTGGTTGCATTGGTTGTTGAAGACCACCCTGGTGTGACCATGAAAGTTGCAGGTTTATTTGCTAGACGTGGAATAAACCTCTATAGTATCGCCGCTGCACCAATTGGTGAAAAATATTCTCGGATATTTATCACGGCAAGAGGTAATGATGCTGATATTGAACAAATTCAAAAGCAAATGCATAAATTAATTGAAGTAATAAAAGTACAGCTTATTAATTTTGAAGATGCTGTAGTAAGAGAATTGGCTTTAATTAAGGTGTCTGTAGATTCAAAAGATTTACATGGAAAAATCCTTTCTATTATTGATATCTTTAAAGGTAAAGTGTTAGATATTGCAATAGATCATTTGACAATTGAAGTAGTTGGTGTCAGTAAAAAGATTGATAGCTTTATTGAATTAATCAAGGAATATGGTACTATACGCGAATTGTCTCGAACAGGAGCAATTGCGATATATAGAAAGGAAAAGCTTCTAAATTAAAATAGAATGTAAGACATAGATCTATTATAACTGAAGTTAATCAAAAGAATGCACCTAAATGGAAAGAAATAATGAAAATGAAAATTACATAAATATTACTAATAAATATAGTATTTACTAATCTCGAATTAACATATTGGAAACAATATTCTTTCGTTTTTTTTATACAATATAAACAATTAAATAAATAATACTGGGGACTTACTTAAAATGAAAATATATTATGAAAAAGATTGCAATCTAGACGATGTTAAAAATAAAACCATTGCTGTTCTTGGCTATGGATCTCAAGGAAATGCACAAGCAAATATGATGAAAGATTCTGGCTTAAATGTTATTGTCGGAGTTAGAAAGGATGGAAATTCGTGGAAAGAAGCGACAAAAGATGGATTTGAAGTGTATGAATTTGTTGAAGCTGGAAAGAAAGCTGACATTATTCACTTTTTACTTCCAGATGAACATCAACGAATTATTTATAAAAATGATATCGCTCCAAATATGACAGAAGGTAAAGTTTTATGCTTCTCTCATGGTTTTAATATCAGTTTTGATCTAATAAATCCTCCTGATAATATCGATGTCATTATGATTGCACCAAAATCACCTGGACCTTCTGAAAGAAGAGCTTATTTAGATGGATTTGGTGTTCCTGCATTAGTTGCTGTTCATCAAGATCATTCAGGAAAAGCACTAAACATTGGATTAGGGATGGCAAAAGCCATGAATTTTACAAAAGCAGGTGTTATTGACTTAAATTCATTCGAAAGTAAAACTAAAAATATTAAACCTTTTGATAAAGAGACTTTTACAGACTTATTTGGTGAACAGTCAGTTTTATGTGGTGGAGTGGCTGAATTAATTAAAGCAGGATTTGAAACCATGGTCGAAGCAGGATATCCTCCAGAAATGGCCTATTTTGAAGTGTCACATGAAATGAAATTAATTACAGATTTAATTTATATCGGTGGAATTGAGCATATGTATGATAAAGTTTCCAATACTGCTGAATATGGTGGGAGAACCCGAGGTAAGAAAGTTATTGACAAAGAATCTGTTAAAAAAACTATGCATGGAATGCTTGAAGATATAGAGAGTGGTAGATTTGCAAAAGAATGGGTTGAAGAAAATGAAACAGGTCTAAAAAATCTGAATAAAATGCGAGAAGATGAAGCAGACCACCAATTGCAAAAAGTTGGGGATAAACTAAGAAGCTTATTTACTTTCCCAAAATAATTTTTTTTTACATTAATGGTATGATTATAATGAAGTCTGATACAATAAAAAAAGGAATTGAAACAATGCCTCATCGTTCTTTACTTAGAGCTACTGGCTTAAAGGATGATGATTTCAAGGATAAACCTTGGGTAGGTGTTGCAAATTCTTATACTGATTGCGTTCCGGGACATGTACATCTTAATGAATTGACTGAACACGTCAAACGTGGTATTGTAGATGCAGGTGGTGTACCTTTTGAATGGGGTGTCCCAGCAATTTGTGATGGTGTTGCTATGGGTGATCCGCTTCGGATGAATTATTCACTTCCATCTCGAGGACATATTGCTGATAATGTCGAATTAATGAACATGGCACATTCTATGGATGGATGGGTTGGTGTAACTAATTGTGATAAAATTACTCCTGGGATGTTAATGGCATCTGGACGGCTAAATTTACCTGCCATAATTTTAACAGGAGGACCAATGGCCACAGGAAAATCAAAAGATGGTAAAGCAGATGTTATAACCTGTTTTGAAATGATAGGTGAATATAAAGCTGGAAAAGTCACTGAAGATGATTTATTGGATATGGAGAGATGTGCCTGTCCTGGACCAGGTTCATGTTCTGGATTATTTACTGCAAACACAATGGCTTGCATGACAGAAGTATTGGGTCTTTCATTATCTGGTTGTGCTGCAATGTTGGCCAATGATCCAAAAAAACGTGAATTAGCATATGAAACTGGAAAACAAATAGTAAAATTAATTAAAAACAATATTACTCCAAAATCGATAGTGACTGAAAAATCATTTGATAATGCAATAGTTGTTGATATGTGCCTTGGTGGTTCAACAAATACTGTGTTGCATCTACAAAGCATCGCCCAAGAATATGGAATTGATGTTAATTTAGATTCATTTGATAAAAAATCAAAAACTACCCCTGTAATTACTAAAATACGCCCTTCAGGATCTGGAACAATGGATGATTTATTTGAAGCAGGAGGTATTCCTGCTGTGATGAAAATTATGGAACCTCATCTTAATACTGATCAGAAAACTGTTAATATGAATACTCTAAAAGATATCATTCAAAATGTTACAATTCCTGAAAAATCAATCCTCAGATCTTTAGATAATCCTTATCATTCAACAGGAGGATTAAGAATTATATATGGAAGCTTATGTCCTAAAGGTTCAGTAGTAAAAATTACCGCTGTAGATGAAAAAATTCATGTACATACGGGGCCTGCTCGTGTATTTGATAATGAGAAAGATGGATATGATGCTATCTTAAATGGAGAAATAAAATCAGGTGATGTGGTTATTTTACGATATTTAGGTCAGAAAGGCGCTCCAGGAATGCCTGAAATGTTATCTCCAACAAGTGCTATTGCTGGTATGGGATTAAGTGATCAGGTCGCATTAATAACTGATGGTAGATTTTCAGGAGGGACACGGGGACCTTGCATTGGTCATGTCGAACCAGAAGCTTGGGATAAAGGACCAATTGCTATTGTTCAAGAAGGAGATATGATATCAATCGATTTACCTAACCAGAAAGTTGATTTGTTAATATCCGATGAAGAAAAAGAAAAACGCTTGAATCAATTAAAGCCAATTAAACGAAATTTAACAGGATTTCTAAAAAATTACTTCAATTCACTATAAAATGAAATTAATGTGATTATTATAATGACAGGAAAAACAATCGCTGAAAAAATATTTGACGCCCATATAGTGGATAAAAGCTATGAGCCAATGTATGTTATATCTCTAGATGCAGTATATTGCCATGAAATTACCACTCCAACTGGTATCAAAGATTTAGAATCAAAAAATTTGGATAAAGTATTCGATCCCAACAAAATAAAAGTTGTTATAGACCATGTAACCCCTGCAAAAGATACACTTTCGGCAGTCCAAGCTAAAACATTAAGAGATTGGGCACGAAAACATAACATCAAAGATTTTTTTGATGTGGGGCAGAATGGTGTATGCCATGCAATATTCCCAGAAAAAGGTTTTTCAAGACCGGGCTATACTATTATAATGGGAGATTCGCATACATGTACTCATGGAGCTTTTGGAGCAATGGCATTTGGTGTAGGAACTACTGCTTTAGAATTAGGAATTTTAAAGGGAGTTGTTCCATCTCAATATCCAAAGTCAATTAAAATTGAATTATCTGGGGAATTATCTAAAGGTGTTTATGCCAAAGATGTTATACTCCATATAATTTCTCAACTTGGTGTTAATGGTGCTACCAATCGAATTATTGAATTTAGTGGAGAAGTAATTAAGAAATTTTCAATGGACGAAAGAATGACTTTAAGTAATATGGCAGTTGAAGCTGGTGCTACATCAGGTATTATTGCTCCAGATCTAATTACTGTTGAATATTTATGGTCTCATATTCAAAATGAATTCAAATCTAAAGAAGATGCTGTAAATGAATATAATAAGTGGTTATCAGATGATGATGCAGTTTATGAAAAAGTCATTAATATTGATATTTCCAAAATTGAACCCTTAATAACCATAAATTATACTCCAGATCAAGTTATTTTAGCCAAAAATGCTGATATTAAAGTAGATCAAGTATACATTGGTTCATGCACAAATGGAAGAATTTCAGATTTAGCTATTGTTGCCAAAATTTTGGAGGGTAAAAAAATATCTTCTCAAATTAGAACAATTGTTGTTCCTGCCACTCCAAAAATCTATTCAGAGGCATTAGATTTGGGATATATTAAAATATTCATGGATGCTGGGTGCGTTGTTATGAATCCAACTTGTGGTGCATGTTTAGGATTGAGTAGTGGAGTATTGGCTCCAGGCGAAGTTGCAATTGCAACAACTAATCGTAATTTTAATGGAAGGATGGGAAAAGGAGGTATGGTTCATTTGGCATCTCCAGCAACAGCAGCAGCAACAGCAATTGAAGGAAAAATCGTAGATCCAAGGAAATATTTGTAAAGGTGAATAATATGAGTCAAAAAATACCAGAAATAGATAAAAATAGATTTAATGGAAAAACATTGTTCTTAGATCGAGATAATATAAATACAGATGAAATCATTCCTGCCAAATATTTAACATTTGTTGATAAAGCACCTTTGAAATCTCACTTATTAGAAGATTTGAAGATGCAATCTTTCGATCCAAAAACTGCTCAATTAGATCAATATACTGTCCTTATTACAAAAGAAAACTTCGGTTGTGGTTCTTCTCGAGAAGGTGCAGTATGGGCCTTTGAAGAAAATGGATTTACTGCCATTATTGCAAAAAATTTTGCCCGAATATTCCATGAAAATACATTTAACCGTGGTGTTCTAGCAATTGAATTAGAATCTTCAACAATTGAAGAAATATTCCAAGAATTCAGTGGTTCTGATACCCAAGTTGTAATAGATATTGATAAAATGGAAATAAAAATTCAGAAAAGTGATAAATCTAAAACCTATCCTTTTTCACTTAACAAGCTAGAAAAAGATTTAATTCTAGCTGGTGGATGGCTAAATTTAGCTAATTCAAAATATTGACTATAATTTTTTTTTATTTTTTAGACGTCAAGGTAAATATACGAGATTATTTTTA
>CAYPTZ010000260.1:0-5590 GCA_964413395.1 uncultured archaeon
TAAATGTCAGAATTGCAATCCAGTAAAAAAAACCGAATTTTTTATTTTTTTTTAGATTTATTCGACGGCCTCTTAAAAACTGCTGAACTGCTCCTATATTTGAATAATAGCTCATATAAAATATCGGTCCAAGTAGGAGCCAAATAAAGAAAATTAATCCGACAACAGTTCCATTTGATAATCCAGTAGGTTCCCAGGAGGTCAATGCAATTATTGAGACAATTAATGGAGCAAATATTACCACAAAGAAAAATACAATTATTGCCATTAAATAACTCCAAGGATAATTTACTCGATCAATGAATTTTCCCTCAATCATTCTTTGTACTTCAGTGGCCCCCTGTTGACCTGTTCCAGCCATTTTAATATATTCATACATAGGATAAATAAAGGTGAAAACAGCCACTATCATTAATGATAGGGGGAGAAGATTTGGAAATGATAATGCCAATATAATACTTTTATCAATCTCAGCTTCATTATGCGTTTTTGTTTCATAAATATTAATTGCTCCAATAGAATTAGCCCCAATTGCAGAAGAGATGAGAGCCAATACAAATAAAATCGAAATTGAAATAATCAGACTAAAAGTAAATCCTGAAATGAAATTTCCCATACGTTGAAATAAAGCATATTTTGGTGCTGTTTTTAATTCTAAGCGGATATACCTCATCATTTTATAGAAAATAAATATTGCAAGTATAGCAAATATGGCGGTAATTATGACATTCACAATTTTATTTGGTTGAATAAGACTTTGTAAAATCATATATTTTCCCTAAATTGATTTTTCATTATATAAACTTAATAAATTATCTATAGGTCAATGATAATTTAAAACTCATATGGATGATACTTTACAAAATATATCAAATTTCTAAAAATTCAATATATAACTAAAATAAAAATGAATTTTAATTCTATTTTGAGTAATAAAGGAATAAATATGAAAAATTCATAAAAAAGAACTACTTGAAATTAATTGCTGTCTAGTTTGTTATTTTAGATGAAAAACAATGCAGGTATATAGGTAGAAAATTAATGCATATTGGAGAAGATATTATAGATATTCGAATTTTGATTTTATTATGGATAACTATATTGGTTTATGGCAGCATTTGTATTAAGTAAATAAAAATAATAATTAAAGAAGAGCAAATTGCCCTTATTTCAGTAATAAAAGCGATGATATTTACATTTCAAATGCTTAATTTTCCCATTGGAGGATGAGCAAGCGGACATTTCTTAGGATTCGTTTTAATGGCAATAATTTTGTCTCCTTTTATTGCTTTTATTATGAATTCAGTAGTACTGATTATTCAAGCTTTCATTTTTGCAGATGGAGGAATAATAGTCTTAAGTGCAAATATTTTCAATATGGGAATGGTCACTTTACTTGGATATTTTATCTATTGGGTTATTAGAAATAGATTTGCAAAAAAAATGAAAATCTTGATGAAAAAAAAAAAACTGTTTCAATTTCCTGAAATATTTGAAAAAGCGAATATAGAAATTCCAATTATTCCAGAATTGTATACAGAAATTATTGAGAATTATAATTTGAAGATTAAAAAAGATTATCCTACTCAAAAAAAGGATTTTTTAGATTTTATATCATAAATAATTGAGGAAAAAAAAAAATATTTGAGCTATATAAAATTCTACAATACTTATAACTATTAAAAATCACAATAATGTCCTTTTTTTTTAAAGAAATTTATATAAAAAATAATTTTTAGTCTCAAACTTTTATTTTATTAATAAATCAAAGAATTTCGTAATAATTCTTTAAAGAATATTATAAATCCATGAAAAATTTATAAATATACAAATTGGTGAATTTTGATGAACTAGTTTTTTTTTGTAAATTTACCAATTCTAATAAAGGAAGAATTTGAATTGAAAATCATTGATACAAGTGAACATGTAAAAAAAAAAAAACAGATGAATTACAATTACAAGGACATATTTTATTTAACTCAACTGAAGGAATTTCTGTTTTGGAGGTTAAAGATAACCAATTTATTTACACAAATCATGCTTTCGATCAAATGTTTGGGTATGGAGCGAAATTTTTGAATGAAGAATATTTTTCAATTCTTGAAACCTTAAAAGATCAAAATATCCTTAATATTAAAGATAAAATATTACCACTTGATCAAAATATAAATGTATGGAAAGGAGAACTAAAAAATTTCAAAAGTGATGGAACTGTTTTTTGGAGTTCTCTGAAAATATCATTTATTGATCATCCTGAGTATAAGAATTTAATCATTTCAGTCTTCTCTGATATCTCTGAACATAAAAAAATGGAAGAATTTCTTCTACATAAGAGAAAACAAATTGATGAATTGGTAAAATATCCAACCAAAAATCCAAACCTAGTTCTTCGTATTTCATACACAGGAGAAATTTTATATGCAAACCCTGCTAGCAATCAAATAATTGAAACATTGAATTATAAACAAGAAAATTTTATTGGATCTCCAATGATAGAAAAAATTCAGCTTTGTGTTCAAAATAATAGACAAATGCAATTTGAATTAAAAGTTAATAATTCATATTTTTTAATGGATCTAGCTCCTTTTCAAGAAGATCAAATTGTTATTGCATATGGTATTGATATTACTGACAAAAAAAAAACAGAAAATGAAATACTTCGGTCACAGAAAATCGAATCAATATCATTACTCGCTGGTGGAATAGCCCATGATTTCAACAATCTTTTAGCAGGTATTTTAGGAAATACAAATTTATTACAATTGGATGAAAATATTAAAGATGAATCACAAGTATTGCTTAGCGAAATTGAAAAATCAATAATTAGAACAAATGCATTAACAAGACAACTTTTAACTTTTTCTAAAGGAGGAACACCATTAAAAAATACGGAATCAATAATGGAAATTATTAAAGAATCAGCAGCATTTGTTTTACATGGGTCCAAATCAAAATTTATCTTAGAAAATGAAAAAAAAATCCCACCTGTTGAAGTAGACATAGGACAAATAAGCCAAGTCCTTAATAATCTTCTTATTAATGCAGATCAATCAATGCCTCAAGGAGGATTAATTTCAATTTATGTAGATACTGTAAAATCTGTTTCAATACCTCAAATTTCTGATAAACGGGGTAGTAGTGTAAGAATTCAAATAAAGGATCAAGGTATTGGAATACCAATTGAGAATTTTAATCAGATATTTAGTCCTTATTTTACAACAAAAATCCATGAAAATGGGCTAGGATTAGCAACCAGTTATTCAATAATAAAAAATCATGGAGGATACCTCACCTTTACTTCAGAAAAAGATAAAGGAACATTATTTTCTATTTTTCTTCCTACCAGTAAAAAAAAAAAAGTAAAAAATAATCAAAAGAAGCAATTAATTCAAAATTTTTGTGGAAATGTCTTAATTATTGACGATGATAGCATAATAATAAAATTTTTAGAAAAAATGCTTAAGCGAATAGGCTTTAAAGTTGAAATTGCACATACAGGTGTAGAAGGAATATTAAAATACCAAAAATCTTTAAACAAAAAAGAACCTTTTACATTAATTATCTGTGATCTCACAATTCCTGGAGATATTGGAGGTAAGGAAGCTATGGTTGAAATTTTAAAACTAAATCCTGAAGCAAAAGGAATTGTTTCAAGCGGATATTCTAACGATCAAGTAATGGCTAGGTATAAAAAATATGGATTTAAGGGATTTTTAAACAAACCATATACCTATGAAGAATTAAAACACACAATTATCTCAGTGCTTTCCTAAAATTGAGGAAAAATTAAGAAAAATCTCCAAAGATTAATAAAATTATTACCAATGAAATAGTCATAAATCCTAAAATATAACAAATTTTATCAAATGATACTTTTCGAGCATATTTTATCAATATATCCATCGTAAAATAACCCACTATGGCAACATAAATAATTACCAGAATAAAAGTCCAATTAATTCCTAATTCTCCTGGAGATTCTTCAAAAATGAAGTCAAATATAACTGCTGCAATTATTGCAGGTAAACTTATAATAAAACTCATTTTGAAGGAATCTTCCTTCTTATATCCTTTAAGTAATAAAAATGATACTGTTGTTCCTGAGCGACTAATTCCAGGTAAAATTGCAAATCCTTGACAAATCCCTAGAGTTATTTCATCTTTAATTGTACGTTCTTCCATTATTAAGGAATCTTTAGCCTTGATTTTTCCTGTTCTTAAAAGTGTAGCAGTAATCAGTAGAGTAATCCCAATAAATAATGTAATGATTAGCCCCCCGTTAAATTCAGAAAAAATGTCTCCCAGTAAAAGATAAAGCGGGACTCCAACAATTCCAGTTGCGGCTGTAGAAATAATTAAAAAGCGAAGCATTTCCCTATCCTTTGTCAAAGCATCCCAATACAGTTTTCTGTACCGAATTGCGACTGCTAAGGCTGTCCCTAAATGAAAATATAATGCTATTCGGAGTGCTATAGCACTATTCTCCCCAAAACCATTAACTGCAGCAAGAATTATAAAACCTTCACTAGACACAGGTAACCATTCAAGTACTGCTTGAATAAATCCTAATATAAATTGTTGAATTATATTCATTTTTTCTCAATAATATTATTCAAGAAATAGAATCAAATAATATTTGTGGGGAAATGAATTTCCCTAAAATATTTGAAAATTTCAAAACGAATGTTACAAATATAACATAAATGATTTTTTTCTTGTTTTGACTATAATATTAGCAATATTTTAAGGAAAATTATTCCTATTAACGTACAAATCAATGATAATCCCTAATGTCAATACTGAAAACAAAGCAAATTTAGATCTATTTTATAATTTTCAGATAAGATTTATGAAAATAACAACTAATTTCATTACTTTACTGGGAATTGTCCTATTATTAATTTCGATTGTTGAAGAAACTAATTATTTGCTATTCAGTATTGTCACTATTCTGATATCAGTTATAATTCAATTATTAATTTATTATAAAAAATATCAAGTCACTCCATATTTATTAGTGTGTTTCATAAATCTTTTAATTTTAATACAAGGAACGATAGGGGCATCAGCATACCTTTTTACTACTTTGGGATTGATTTTAATACTATGCATTTCAGTATTGAATTTAAAATTTATGAATATATTATTTCTAATCGATATAATCTGGATTATAGTTCTAATTATTATTCAAAAATTCGCAATAATACAAATTTTTCATCCTGATTCAAATATTGCCTTAGTAAACAATGTTACTGTTCTTATACCTTCAATAATTATAGCATATTTAATCGCCCGAATTATTGATTCAGTTTATCTGAAAACAATTAGGCGACAAAAAGATCAAGCGGAATCACTTAAAATTATTCAGAAAAAACTGTATACTCAAGATAAAATTCAATCAATTCAAGTATTAGCAGGAGGAATTGCCCATGACTTTAATAATCTATTAACAATAATTATTGGAAATTTATCATTAGCAGATCTTGAAGAAAATTTATCAAAAGAATTTGCAGAATCGGTTAAAGAAATTAAAACTGCAACTCAGCAAGCCAAAATTTTAACAGATCAATTATTGACATTCTCAAAAGGT
>CAYPTZ010000261.1:0-5552 GCA_964413395.1 uncultured archaeon
AATCATATTACTCCCTTCCATTTGCGCATCAGGATTATATATTTCTTTAATCTTTTCTTCAAATAATTTCCAATCTCCAAGAAGATTAAAGAATCTTGATTCTTCAAGCTTAATACTATTGAGATTGTCTAATGTTAAGTTTGGACCTAAAGCGATTCTACTATCTAGTGAAGTAGTAACAAATACAATTATTTTTGGTCGATTTATGGTAGAGATGGTCATAAGTTCTTATATGTATTAAAATATTAATATATTTTGATCTCATGATTAAAATGACTTTGGACAATCATTTACTACTAAATTTTATTATTGACAATCGTTTACGGATAAATATCCTTAGATTAAGGTTTTTTTTTAAAAAAATATTTGATAATATCAGTTATTCTCATTAAATTTTTTACAACATTGGAAGCAGATTCTTTCAATCTATCAAATGTATGATGCCCATTTGAAATAATTACATGTTTATATCTGATTTTTTGTGCCAATTCAAAATCATATAAAATATCTCCAATATACCAAGCTGTACTGACATCAATATTATTAATATTTATAACTTCTTTTACAAAATCTATTTTAATTGCTCCAAACATATTTTTAACGCCGTTAATTGAATTTAAAAAGAAAATATATTGTAAATATTAGCCGAATCTATCAAATATTCATGATTCATATCAGATATAATAATATGATGATAATTTTGCTCTTTATAATATTTTAAAATTTCTTGAACATCTGGATACAATTCACAATGTTCTAAGCAAGCAATAAATTCATTATAGAATTCTTTTGCTATCAGGGAAAAATCAATTTTAGATAAATCAAAACCTAGTTTTTTATAATAGTGAATAATGGGAAATGTAAAGATTGATTTATACCGTTTTTTTGTTACTTATGGTAAATCATATTTAACTAGTAATGTATTGATGTTATCTACACAAATATCAACATCATTTAATAAGATTCCATTCCAGTCGCATAGAAGAGTTTATTGTTTCTCTAAAACCAATTGTATTTCACTAATGTATCAGAAAAGAAGGGGAAATAAAAATTATTCCTTCAATATTAATACTCGGTAGAAATCTTTTCTTGATTCTTTTTCGATAATTTTAGCTTCATTTTTTTGAGCTATATCAATTATATTTTCAATAGCTAAATCAAAATCACCAAAAACTTCCAATTTTTCCCCTTTGTTCATAGTTCTTAGTTTTTTTCTAGTTAATGCTGCAGGCATTGGACAAACTTGTCCATTTAAATTTAATTTTTTGATGTTCATATTCATATTTATCATTCCTTTTATGTTAGAAAAACAATTGTTTTTCACTTTCTACCGTCATTTGTACGGCAGCTTCCATTGTTCCTAACTTTATTCCCTTAATTAATTCTTCCTTATTCATTCCTCTTGCCTTCATACAAACTCCACAAACAGCAACTTCAAAATTATCTTCTTCTAGACATTGATTAACCCATTCTTGAACATTATATATTTTTGCAGGATTTTGATCTTTTTTTAAGGTAAATATCCCATCTTCAAAAAAAAACATTTTTACTGAATGGCCTGCAATCAAGGCACTATAGGCAAATCTCAAAGCGGTATACGGTCTTTCAGCACTATATGGAGCATTTCCAACAAAAATTGTAATTGATGTCATAAATATAAGCTAAGAATTTTTTATATATCAGTTTTATCAATATAATTATTATTTTTTTCGATAAAACCTTTTTTTTTATAACAAAATTTTTCTTTTTTGGCTAATTACAGAATATAATGGGCTTTAAACAAATGCTCCAAGAAGAACTTAAAAATAATTCTACGATTCCATCAGAAATTTTAAGTAAATTACCTCGTGGATTTCAAGATCTTAATCAAAAAGCAATTATAAAATTAAAACCAGAATTGGAACCTTATTCTAAAGATATCGCAGAAGCAATTCCAAAAATTCTTCCTCGGATAATATCAGTATGGTTAAGAAAAGGTCAAATTGAAGGAAAATTCAGACAACCTCAAGGACTCATTCATTTATGGGGAGATGTAAGTACTGAGACTATAGTAAATGAAAATAATAAAAAATATAAATTTGATTTTACTCATATTATGTTTGCAAAAGGAAATGTTCATGAGCGGGCTCTTTTGCCAAAAAAAATAAAAAAAGGTGAAATAATTATCGATATGTTCGCTGGCATTGGATATTTTTCATTAGGAATTGCTAAAACGAAGCTTCCAGAAAAAATTTATTCCATTGAATGGAATCCAGAATCATTTAAGTATTTAACAGAAAATATCCATCTTAATAAAGTAGAACACTTAATTCAACCTATTTTTGGAGATTGCAAAGAAGAAATTATTAAATTAGTAGATAAAGGTATTAAGGCTGATAGAATAATTATGGGATTATTACCTGCACCAGTTGATGCTATCGAATTTGCACTGAAAGCAGTGAAATCCAAAGGTTCCACAATCATATATGAAGGTGTCGAATCAAAAGATTCTACCCAATTATATGATGAATTTAATAAGATTGCTATGATAGAAGGATATAAAATTGAATTACTGGAACGTCGTTTGGTGAAAGCTTTTAAACCTCATGAATATCATGTAGTAATAGAATTATTTGTCATTAAAAAATAAAATAGCCGAATGTTTTTTATGGGAATATAAGAATATTTGTATATATAGTAATAAATCAATATTGCAAATATGATAGAATATGTCTGAAGATGAACTAAAAAATACTATTTGTTTTGATTACTCTCATAATAATACACTTACTATTGAATCTCCTAGCTATGCAGATTTTACTCAATTTTTATTTGGATCTTCTTTCATTATGGGGAAGATTCAAGCAGGTTTTACTGATATTGAGAAATTATCAAAATATCGGATGCTTGTTATAGGTGGTCCTCGAGAATCTGACTTTTCTAAACAAGAAATTGAAGTTATTGAAGAATTTGTAAGAACTGGGGGGAATTTACTTATTATTCATGATGAAGGTGGGGATTATAATTCGAATACTAATTTAAATGAATTAACTCAACATTTCGGTTTCAAATATAATAATGATATTGTTTTTGATTCGTTAAATTTCCAAAGTCAACAATCTAGAATAATTGTTAAAGATTTTGAACCTCATTCAGCAACCATCAGTTTAGATGCTATCGTTCTATCAAGTGCCTGTAGCATAGAAATCAATCAATTCGTTGAAGCAGATGAAAATATTAAAATTATGCCTTTAGCCAAATCGAGTTTGAATTCCTTTAAAACATGTTGGAATGGAAAAGAATGGGAAGAAGAATTAGATGCTCCACGAAGTATAATGGCCGTTTGTACGAACTATTATAAAGGAAATGTTATCGGTTTATGTACCGTATCTATGTTCTCGTCTCTATCTTCATCATATGGATTTACAGCTATGAGTAATCAAATATTCATTTCTTCTATATATAATTGGTTACTTGAATCTGATATAGGAGATGCAAAATTAAGAGATGAAAAATTGATTAATATTCCTGTAAATTATAATCTATTCATATGGATGGAAAAATTGATTCAGAAAAACTCTTGGAATAATATTGGGGACATTGTTAATTTTGCTGTAAAATATTTGAAAGATGATTATGAAAATATATTAATAATGGGCGAAGAAAAACGAAAATTATTGAAAGAAAAGCGGGATAAACAGCTAATAGCACTTCAGAAGATAAGCAATGTTGACGAAAGACGTAGACAAACTAAATTATTACAGGAAGAAACAAATATTTTGGAATTGGGCGGATTTAATATTGATACCGCAAAAGAATTAGAAGGTATTATGCAAGGCTTGAGTAATATTACTGGTGGAAAAGTTGGAGCTGATTTCAACTTAGATTCTTTTGCCAAAGATAATTATGGGAAAAACCTCGCTGAAATTGAAGAAGAAAAGTCTCGAAAGATCAAACCAGAAGATACTTTATTAAATCTAAAACAAAAGAAAATAGATGAAAAAAATGAATCTGTAGAAAAAGAATTTGTAAAGAACAAAAAATCAAAACAGATCTCAAAAACTAAATCAAAGAAAAAATCCAAAAAATCAAGATCAGGCGGTAAATCTCTGAAATCTCGAGCAGATGAAGCTTTAGATGCCGCAATGAAATCATTAAATTCTTTTGATGAATTTTCAAAGAAATTAGAAAAATTTAAAGCCCTATCTGATGACGATGAGCCTGTAAAATAGAAATTATATTAATTTTTTTTTATTTGAAATAATATATTTCACTACTCCTCCTTCAATGTTAGTAAGAGCAATACTTTTAGCTTTTTCTTTAACTTCTTTTGGGGCATTTTCCATAGCAATTCCTAATCCAACTTTTTCAATCATTTTAATATCATTATAATTATCACCAAAAGCTACGACATCTTCAATATTTTTTCCCAAAAATTTAATTAAATGTTCTAACATTTTTTCTTTTCCTGCATCGATACTATCAATTTCCAACCAAAACCATTTATCTTCATCATTTTCAAGATTATAAGCCACATCTTCTATATATATCAGAGAAATATCATCTTTATATCGTTCTTTAACTAATTGATATAATTGGTTTAATTTTGGTTCTATATCATGAAATTGTATACTAACAATATCAAAATCGAGATATTTTTCATAATTTTCTGCAGTTAGATGTTTGATGTTGTCTTGAGAACCCCATTGTCCCTTTAGTGAATGAACTATATTATTTTTATAATCATACGAAATAAGGACCATTGGATGAATTTTGAATTTTTTAATAAGAGTGAATATCTCTTTTATAATTTTTCTTTCTATTTTTGTCACTTTTAGATACTTCAAAGTATTAGGATCAGCTAATAATGCCCCATTTGTTAAAATTATGGGATATTTTAATTTGAGTCCTGTTATTGATTTAGTTGCATTTTTTAAATCGCGCCCTGTTGCGATTGAAAACTCTAAACCTTCATCAATTAGTGAATTTAATTGTTTGACAAATCTTTCTGAAAGATTATTTGGAGTATCTAATAATGTTCCATCAAGATCTGCTAAAATAAATTTCTTTCCCATTTTTTAATAATTCCCTGAATTTGTTATTATAGTTTATATTATGGAAAGTTGCTAATCTAAATTAAAATTAATTAATTAATTAATTAATATTTGAATTGAAATTGAAATCTACGAAATATATAGAATTTTTTCAAAGTATGATAAAAAAAAACCTATAATATATAATTAGGAAAGATTTTTGATTGTGTAATGAAAATTTAAGAACTTATATTCGATTGATTTTTTATTTAATTGATATGGTAAATTCTTCAAGAAAAATTGCTCCCTATCTAGATAAATCAATAAGAATTAGTATGCTTCACCAAATATTTGAAAAAATTAAGGGTACAGATGTCTTACTTGAACAATTACAACCAGATCCACAAAATTTTGAATATGATTCTACTGAAATTCGAAAGGAATTCGCCTTTAAAACATTAATTGCTACAATGCTTTCTGTTAGATCTAAAGACGAAACTACACTCAAAGTAATGAATATATTATGGAAAAAATATAATA
>CAYPTZ010000262.1:0-5547 GCA_964413395.1 uncultured archaeon
TTGAACTCCGGGGAGAAAATCTTCAGGATTATAACCTGGTGCTCCCTTTACCATACCTGTAACGGGAACCATTCCAAAAACGGCCATATTTTCATCTTGTGCTATTTTACTGATTTCTTCGGAGATCATTCAATTACCCTTTTTTTTCTTCAAATATTAGCTTTCCATTGTTATTTCCATTATTTCTTTGTTTTTGTTGATCCGAACCACGATTAAATAATCGGTATATTTCTCTCCAATTGTATAATCCATTTCAATTATATTTTCTACTTCCTCAATATAAAATCCAACGCGTTTCAAGTGTAGTGTTTCTAGCACTAGTTTTTCTTTTTGATCAAGGTCATCGATATCGATTAAAATATCTCTGGTTCCTGATTCATTCAGTTCTGCTAAATGATGTTCAATATATAATTTTACTACTGATTCATTCAGTTTTGTGAAATGATGGTCAATGTAAAATTGAACCGCCTCTTCAGTTTCATTTTCAAAATCTTCTTTAATTCCCCTATCTGCAATATTTTTGAGTTCATCTAAATTAGTTATCAATTGTTGAATTAATTTTAAGCTATCTATCTTTGGAGTTTTTGTATTAATATTCAGATCGATAGAAATTTGCCTCCCATTCAATTTTAGCTCTGAATGATAACAATTTTCTGCCTGATCAGTGTTTATTTCTCCAAAATAGTCGATTTTGAAATTATTCATAGAATTTATTCCTATATTTCAATATTGCGAATATAATAATTTTTATGACATTGAATAATAAAATAATTTTCTAATTTTCTTTTTTTTTTCTAAATACTAAATCTTCTTTCAGCCTATTTAATATATTTCGTAAAGCATTAATTTGTTTTTGCCATTCAATCAATGTGGTCATCCAGAGATAATCGGTATACATAATTTAATGTCCTTGGGATCCGGCCTCGGCTTGTTGACGAGTATACGCAAAAATTTTTTCCATATAGGGGTGGCCCTCGGGCCGCAATCCATAGCGAAACCACTCCCACGTTGTTATTTCGTCTTCTAAGGTTGTTTGAAATTTTGCCACTTCTTCTTTTGTTATCCCCATGTATTCATAGTGCTTTTGTGATCGATTAAAGATGGCCAGAAGCTATATTTAGTAAAAAAGTAAGAAAAAAATTATTTTAAAACTGAAATTTGCTTGCCTGCTTTCCAAAAGTAGGTCACTTCATCATCAAACACTTTAGGACAGCTAAAGAAACGCAAATGGTCGACCAGATCTAAAAAGGGGACAAATGACATCTGACAGAAAGGACATGTGGGATTGGCCGCTTCAGGAATGCTGAATAATTTAATGAGTATTTTGAAATTCAATTTTTTTTTAAATGAGAAAATAATTTTAAAATCTTTCTGAAAAAGTGCCATTAAATAGAAGCGATGGATCCCTATTGTATGAATTTCTAAGTTGCTTCTGAAGAAGATCACGAAGTTCTCATGCTAATGAATCGGATTTTTTGTGATCCCGCAAATTGGGAAAGATGCTATCAGTTAGGTATGCTTTTTCTGCGGATTTAATGGAGTAATATGACACGACAGTATTTAGAATATGCATTGACATTAGATCCTATCAATTTCGACATCATAACCGAACTTAAATCGATCTAATATAATTTTAATTTTCTAAAGTATAACAAAAATTGTTGATATTTTCATAAATAGAAGGCTAGTGCGAAAATAACTTGAATTTAAGTCAATCTACAATTTGGTCGGAAAAATCTTCTGAATCATCGCATTTAACTCCACTTCTGCGTTTGGTTATTATAATTTTAATTATTCATGATTTAGTGAAATTTTTTTGTTCATAAATAGATTCGAAGATACTTTTTTATACTTTTTTCTCAATAGTACAACTAGGAGATATATCATGCTAGGAACCAATTATACCCCTGAAATTTATTACTCTAAAAAACAGTTTATCCAACAACAAGGCCTCTGTGGTGATATTATATCTATTATTTTTATAATTGGACTCACTATTTATACAGGAATTATCCTTCCCTCTTTTATTCTAAGTATTAGTATTGTGAGTGTGTTCACTTTCCTTTTTAGTATATCAACTGAAGTTTCCTTTAATCCTTATATCATGAGAATTTCCGTTCCAGAGTCCTTAACCTATCGAAAATTTGCTATTTGGGCAGAAGTTATGGCGAGAATGTCTAATTTAGATTATTTTTCAAATACTGATATTCACTATACTGAAAAATTTACAGTTTTCAAAAATTTGAAATTAGCTTCAAATCATGTAAATACTAAAAAAGGGAGTCGACTACTCCTTCGAATACAAATAATTCTTTCGATTATATTGGTGATTGCTTTAAATGCGGAAAATTATCTTTCACAATTACCTCCAGAAGAATTATCCTATTTAGGAATAATATCTGGCCTTCTTTTTGGTATTATCAGTGGAAAGGCCATTGGGCAATATTATCGGTGGATTCGAGGCAAAGATATCCTTAAACCCCCCAAATCAACTTCAAAATCTCAATCATCTGGCAAAAATATGAATAACAATTATCAAGTGTATACTCCAAGCATGAAAAAATTTATTAAAGCAATAACAATATACTCTTTTCCTTGTATATTTTTTGTTATTATCGACTTAATAACACATAGAATTGCACTCTGGGCACTTATCGTGACAGGAATCTTAACTCTCTATTTAATCCTCTCTACAATCTTTGTCGAAATGACGAAGATTATAATCACCAATGAAGGTATCTTATTAATTTCTTTATTTGGTAAAGTTGGAGGTAAATGGGGCGATGTTCATAAGGCACAGGTTCGAGAGCGTCATACTTTTACCAATAAAAATGATAAATTATTAATTCTATATGGTCAAGCAAACGAAAAATTACTAGTCTATTCAATGGGTCTTCTTTCAAAAAAGGATCAAAAATCCCTTCTTTTAGTAATAAAGAAAAGGTTTCCTACAGACTCTATATTTGATAAGGGAAATATTTTCAAATAAATCTTAAATCAGTTCTTAGCTGCAGAGTGACCCATATGAATGTTCAAAATCTCCAATTTTTAATTGATGATATAAAAAAAAACAATTCGAAACCTCTCGTTCTGTTTTTAGGGGCAGGTATTTCTGCTTCCCCTCCATCATGTTGTCCAATATGGGTAGATATGCTCAAAAATGTCTTAGATTCCCTTTCCATGAAATATTCTGAATTTTCCCAACTAATGGAATTTAGTTCTTCGTTTAATCATCAAATCCGCAATTTAAAACCAGAGATATTTACGCAGATTATGTATAATCATTTAAAGGGGGAATTTTTTCCTTTTCTTGATATATTATGCTTTGGGCAACCTAATAATAATCATAAAGATATAATAAAGATGATTCCCCAATATAAGATTCCAATTGTCATTACCACAAATTTTGACACTTTTATTGAATCTGAACTAAATGATTCAGAGATAAAATATCAACTTCATGTTAATTCTGCTCCGAAAGGCCAAAAAAAAATCAACTCCATCATTTCAAACGAAAAGAATCAATTAAATTTATTTAAGATTCATGGTTCTGTAGACGAAAGAACTAGTGTCATCCTTACCCTTAGACGGGCAGGAATGCAATTAAAACAGGAAATCTATGATCTTCTTAAACATATTTTTACTCAGTGTAATGTTTTAATTGTCGGGTACAGTGGGAATGATGATGATATTTTTCCAATATTTTTAGAAATGGCAACCCAAACAAATCAAATTTATTGGGCCCTTTGGGATCAGCATAGTCTTACTGAAAATATCGCTAATTTTGGGGAAAAATGTCCTAATTGCACTTTTATTGAGACAAATAAAAAAGATGTCTTTCATACTTTATTAACTAATCCCTCGATTATAGAACAAAATCTCGATAATTTAAAAATTATTACCCAAAAACAGCAAAATCAGTTTATGCAAAATTGGATAGGTCAAGTTGATAAATATTTATGGTGGAATTTTGTTTTAGACTTATTTATTTCCATTGGACCTTCCCAAAAAGAATTTATTCAAATTGAGAAAGAAGCCCAGAGAATCCTTAGAGAATGTAGAGATCATCATATCCTTATAAAATCTCACATTATTTGTGCAAGATCATTAATCGCTTTGAAACAATACAATGATGCAATTCCCCATATAAAAACTGCAATAAGGCAATATCATTCCAAGCATAAGACTTCTGAATTGATTGAAGTCTTCTGCCTTTTTATTTCTCAAATCCCTATATCGGATTGGAGTGTTTTCGATTTAGATCCACGCTTTTATATGTATTGGTTAGCAGGAAAAACATATAATAAATATTATCTGGGTCTATGTAATTATGCATCTGGAGTTTGTTATTATCGCGAAGAAAAATATGAACTTGCTAAGGATGTACTATGCATTGCTATTGGATATTCTCAACAATGTGGTGATAGCCTTACAGAAATTCAATGCTTAAACGTACTTTCTGAAGTCTTTCGATCTTTGAAAGATGATACTTCAATCCAAGAATGTGAAAAAGAAATTAAAAAGCTGGAAAAAAAAACGGGCAGAAGCACCAATATGATTGAAGAGAGATCACCAATTCTTGAAATATGTGCGGATGGTGCTAAAAAGAATTACGCCAGATTAATGAAAGGAGAAGTGGTATTAGGTGTAATTTTTTTATCCTTTTTAACATTTTGCACATATTTACTAACTAAGACAATTAGATCCACTTTTTTTACAGTATTACCTGCAATTTTAGTTTATATATTTGGGAAAATTTGGAATATCAAAAAGAATAACTATTATCCTGAAATAGACAAATAATTTTAATTTAAAATTGAAATGTATTCTGATTTTAAACTAAATAATCATCGATAGGTATAAAAAAGAAAAAGTTGAGTTTTTTTCTATTAAATACTTATCATGGATCCTCAAGGTAGGAATATTTCAAAAAAAAACTCACACATTGAGGAACATCACATGGGCTTTTTCATCTATATGGGCATCTTCTTACTCCTTGGGTTTGGGGCGTATTACCTTCTCCAGTTTCTTATGGGGCGCTTTGAAATGATTCAATTTCTCTTTCACCGGATATGGAGTATCGGACTCGTTGTGCACGAATTCGCTCATTATCTCATGGGCAAAATCTTTTTCGTCCCCACATCGCTTCGCGCCATCCACTTCGATTTTAACAAGGGGGAAGGGTCTGTAGGAATATACTATACTCTTGAAGATCCTCAAGGGGTCACCTTTCTCAAACTCTTTTTTAGCAATCTGGCGTCTCTTTTCCTAGGGACTTGGCTGGCGATGATCCTCTGGAATGAGATCCTGGATCTGCAATCATGGTTAGTTAAAGGAAGTTTGATCTTTCTCCTGTTTTCGATTCTTCTATGCTTTGTGCCTTCCAGTAAGGATGTTTTCAATATACTTAATATCATCGGTTGGCGTTCAGGAGTCTTCCTCAAACAAATAGGCTTCCTATTTCTCAGTCTGTGTCTTTACATCTCCTTTACGTCGAGTTTTCAATGGATTATCCCCTATGTCCCCTATGTCTATGAAGTGGTAATT
>CAYPTZ010000263.1:0-5542 GCA_964413395.1 uncultured archaeon
AGCATCATCTTCATACTTCCTTGCCAATTTAAAATTTTTTTTTGTGGGTATATCAAAAATACGAATTTTGTGATGTCTTGATATCAATTCTTCTAAAGTACTGAGTCCAACATTTCCAAATGCCCCTGTGAGTAATATTTTCATAATTGTATATCCTTTTTTCTTCAGTAAAATATCTATTCTTACTCTATATATAGAACTACATATATAAAAAATTTTCTCTATATATTTGGAATTATTTATCTTTCAGGTCAATATTTGCGTAGATACATATATAGAGTACAAATAAATATACTAAAATTTTTTATAATTATCTACTATTTTTTTTTTATACTTTTTTATCCTAAATGAGATCCATTTTTTTTTATATAATGGTGTTCTTTTAATTTTGAACTTGGTTAGAGTTTAATTTTTCTCAATATTGGTGAAAAAAATGAATTTTGAAATTAAAAAAATTAAAGCACGATGGATTCTTGATTCTCGCGGTAATCCAACTGTCGAATGTGATATGTGGGCAGGCGATAATACCTTTGTAAGATCAGCAGTTCCATCAGGTGCATCAACTGGTGAAGCCGAAGCTGTAGAACTTCGAGACGGTGATAAAGCCTTCGGAGGAAAACATGTTACCAAAGCAGTTAAAAACGTTAATGAGGAAATCAGCAAAATTGTTGTTGGAATGAATTGTAATGAACAAAATAATATAGATCAAGCAATGATTGCTGGTGATGGTACAAATAATAAAGGCAAATTTGGAGCCAATGCTATCCTTTCAGTATCCATGTGCGCATTAAAAGCAGCCGCTGTAATCAAAGGCATTCCATTATATCAATATGTCTATGAATTAGCACATGGTAAAACTACAGATAAATATTTACTCCCGATCCCATCATCAAATGTATTGAACGGCGGAAAACACGCTGGAGGAAAATTAATGCCTCAAGAATTTATGATTCAAGCTATAGGTGCAAAATCATTCCCTGAAGCACTACAAATGACAGCAGAAGTTTATCATGAAATGAAAAAAGTAATTAAAGAGAAATATGGTGCAAGTAGTTGTAATGTTGGTGATGAAGGAGGTTTTGCTCCTGCTTTAGAAATGACTCGAGATGCGCTTGATATAATTATGGAATCTATAAATAATGCAGGATATAAACCTGGCGATGATTTTGTCTTAGCTATGGACCCTGCTGCTGCAGAATTTTATGATAAAGATAAAAATACATATTTTATCGATGGAAAACACTTAACTCCTGATGAATTAGTTGATTTTTGGGCCAAAATAGTTGATGAATATCCTTTAAAATCATTAGAAGATCCTTTTGATGAAGAAGCTTGGGAAGATTATGCAAAACTCACAACAAAAGTTAAAGGAAAATGCCAAATTGTTACAGATGATTTAACAGTTACCAATCCAATTCGACTTAAAAAAGCAATTGATGGTGGATCAGGGAACTCTTTACTTTTAAAAATTAATCAAATTGGATCAATTAGTGAAGCTTTAGCAGCTTGTAAATTAGCTTATGATAATGATTATACGGTTATGGTTTCTCATCGCTCTGGAGAAACTGCCGATACAACCATTGCAGATATTGCAGTCGGTGTTTGTTCAGGCCAAATTAAAACGGGGGCCCCATGTCGATCTGACAGGAATGCAAAATATAATCAATTACTACGAATTAATGAAGAACTAGGCGATAAGGCTAATTATCCAGATAAATACGAAGATTATAAAGAATATCAATAAACTTCATTATTTTTTCAATTTTTTTTTTTGCACAATTTTCGGTATAATTTGATAGAGATCAGTTTTTATGCGCTTTTTTGATTTTTTATGGTGAGTATATGTGTGTTTTAGCAATAAATAAAGTGTAAAGCATTCAATTATTATGCCACCGATTGAATCTATTTTTTTTGTTAAAAAATTTTGAGTTTTTTCATTTGATAAATGGATGGAATAGATTTTATGAGAAAAGGATAACGCTTGTTTTAGAAATTTAATATCAATCCCTTTATTCTTTACTCCAAAAGGAGGATTTGAGATTGTAATAATTTTACACTCTGAATCTTGGTTTTTGAGAGGTTTATAGGTCTTTAAAATTATGTCTTTCAACAGAACATCATTTAAATCTGCATGAATTATTTCGATTTTATCATTTAAGTTATACTTAGATATATTTTCTTTAAGAATATCTAAAGCATTTTTATCTATATCTACAGAGATGATTTTTCTAGCACCCAACAAAGCTGCTGCGACAGTTAAATTCCCCGAACCACATCCTAAATCAATAATGAGATTTCCTTCTAAATCTCGATTTGTGAAGGCAATATGAAAAAAAATATCTGCAACTGCTATAGCATCTGTTATATATTGCTCATATTCAAGTTTAGGATTCTGGAATGTCTTTAATTCTTGAATAATGTCAATTAATTCACTTTTTTTGATTAAATTCATAAAACCATCTTTGGCTCCTATGATTTTAAAGCAATGATAATTTATTTTTATATGCAAAAATAATAAAAAATGAATTGAAACAGATGAACTATTTATGACTGATATAAAATCTGGTGAGTATGTAAATATCGGGGAACAATTAACGTATGTGGAACAATATTTAGGTGATGCCGAATCAACTTATACTGAAAATGGCATAATATATGCAGCAATCCCTGGCAAAGTAGATATTAAAGAAGATGAACGAATTATAAAGGTGGACGGGAAACCCCAAAATCAAAGATCTTTACCGAAAAAAGGTGATTTAGTCACTGGTCAAATCTATATGATTAGAAAAAATTCGGTTGGTGTCCACATTCATACAATTAATAAAAAATTAGCAGTAGATTTGGGATTAATAGGCAATATACATGTTGCAAATGTTAGTAAAGGTTATGTCGATAAATTAGATAACGTATTCCAAAAAACTGATTTAATAAGAGCTAGAGTTGTTTACAAATCAGGAAAGGAATTTAGAATTGCAACAAATTCTCCCGAATTAGGTGTTATCAAATCTTCTTGTAAATATTGTGGTAAAGATATGGTGAGAAAAGGGCGAGATCAAGTAATTTGTAATTTTTGTAATCATTATGAAAGGAAAGTTTTAGCAAATGATTATAATGAAGTTGAACTCATCCTTGAATTTTAGACTCTCTTTTTTTTAAAAAAAAAAAAATCGATGAAAAATGGCAAAAAGTGGAAAAAAAACAATTTTATTGCACATAAGCGATATTCAAATGCTTGAAGAAGTAATCCAATATGCGGAAAAGCGAGCAAATGATAGTGGATTAAAAATTCGTGTTGATTACAAGCATGATGCAGGTTTAAAACTAATGATGACTGGACCAAAAGATAAAATAAATATTTTTGAACATCAAATGCGTGAATTTATGGCAGAATTTGCTTAAAATAGATTAGAAAAAACCTCTTTTTTCTTAGGAACTAATTTTTGAATTGCGTGTTAATTTGGTATAATCATCGTTAATAATAGTTAATGACGAAAGAATTGATATTTCTTTAACATTATTAACCGATAACTCATTTTCTTTTACTAATATTCGGTATAAGAATGAATTCAAACATTCCAAATCAGTTTGATTTTGAGCGTTAATAGGAATGAAGATTAGCTTGTGAACAAGAGCGTATTGAGTAAGGTTTTCCAGTTCTTCAGGTAAAAAAGAATTTCGATCAATTTTATTCCGAATGATGATAAATTTTAATTTTCTACTTGTCCATTTGGTTAATTTCATTTTTAGGTAAGAAAACAGCCGTGAAATAAACACTGTAAATCTATCACATATGAAAATTACATTCTCTATATTTTTTGGGATAGATTGTAAATTAAGTTTTCTTTTTAATGTATCTGTTACATCCTCACAATTTATTTTCGATGAAAATAGTGTTGCAATATTTATATTTAATATTTTTTCTTGTTTATTTGATGTTGAACTTATTATTTCATTTTTATCGGGATATTTTTTAATAGATGATTTTCCAACCTCAGAAAGTCCAAGAATTACTGTATTATTATTCAATTTATCTCCCCCATACAAAAGATATTTTATAATTTTATTTTTTCTAATAAATTCTTTATATTTATGTAACATTTTGATAAAAATGTCAGTTTTTCGAAGAAAATAACTCAATTATTAAGAATTGAATAAATTTGAAAAAAGAAAAAATTAAAATATCTGTACTCATGTATTTTTCTTGGTAATCGAATTGTCAAACTTCAAACAGTCTCTTATTAATACCACAATTCACTCAAAATACCAAATTATTTTCTATGATCTACAGCATTCAGTTCACCATCACCATCATAGCTACTAATTAGCGCTGAAATGCAACAAAGGCCTTTATAATTGTATCTATAACTTAATATTAAAAATTTAAGTTAATTTTATTTCGAAAGATATATTTTTTTAACAAAACTATCAAAAACCTAAAACAAAAAAACCATAAAAATTGAGGAAAATAATGAAAAAAAAAATTATTTCACCGAGATCAAATATTATTGAGATGAAAGTATATGAACCTCCAATTGAAAAACGATCGGGTAAGTTAAGACTTGATTTTAATGAAAATACAATAGGATGTTCCCCAAAAGTACTCGAAGCTATGAAAAATTTGACAGCTGAAGATTTTGCAGTATATCCAGAATATGACAATATCAAGGAAGACTTAGCACAATATTTACAAATTGACCCTCAAAACTTGATTCTCACCAATGGAACTGATGAAGCGATAAAACTTATAATGGATACTTATCTTGAAAAAACCGATGAACTTATTCTCCCTATTCCTACTTTTGCGATGTTTGAAATATATGCTTCAATAGTAGGATGTCAGATAAAAGAAGTACTATATAATACTGACCTCAGTTTTCCAACTGAACGACTAATTGAATCCATTTCTAAACAAACTAAATTAATTGTTTTAGTAAATCCAAATAATCCAACAGGAACATCAATTTCAGATATAGATATTCTTAAGATTTTAGAAATTGCACAAGAAAAAGACATTATGGTTTTGATAGATGAAGCTTATTACCAATATTATGGAAAAACATCTATTTCCTTGATTAATTCCTACTCAAATGTGATAATTACTCAAACATTTTCAAAAGCCTTCGGATTGGCAGGAATTCGCCTTGGCTATGCAGTATCTATTCCAGAAAATATTCAGATCTTAAAAAAAGTTTTATCTCCTTATAGTGTAAATCGAATGGTGGTAATTGCAGCAAAAGCTGCTTTACAAGATATTGATTTTATAAAAAAATATTCTGATGAGGTCAAAAATAATCGCATATATATTCGAGAAGAACTCAAAAAAGTTAAAATTGAATCCTATCCATCTCAAGCAAATTTTATAATTGCAAAATTTGGTGAAATTTGTGATTTTATATGTGAGTCTCTAAAATTAAAAGATATTTTAGTACGAAATCGTACAAATTATCCTTTATTGCAGGGATATCTAAGAATTGGCATAGGAACCAAAGAACAATGTGATATATTTCTTTCAGAATTAAAAATTATATTAAATACATTAAAA
>CAYPTZ010000264.1:0-5537 GCA_964413395.1 uncultured archaeon
ACATTTCAGCAGGAGGTAAACTTACAAAAGGTAATTTTTCCTCAATAATTGCCCATAAATCATCTCTTTCCCCTTTTACTAATATTTCCTTTATTTCATCGTATGCGAATGCGAAATCTGCTTGAAAAGAAATTAAAGATGATAAATATACTGATAGACAAGCAAAAGTAGCATCTAATTGCGGCTTTTTTTTTGAAGTTGAAGGTTTAATAAGACCTCTCCAAGATCTTAATGCAGAATAGGCCCATCCTCTGGTATCAAAAAATTGCCCAGAAAGAAGAATGAAATTCAAATCTGATTTGTCTGATCCGAGTAATTCTTTTGCTTTTTCGATTAAAGCAGATTCGATTGCTTCATCATTAAATCTAGAATGAATTTTCGGGTAAACAAGAATCGCTTCTGTTTTTTTTTTTTTTGTCATATATCTCGACTCTCAGTTATATTGTTAAAAATAATCTTAAATGCCTAAAAATTTTCGGTTTTTTTCGAGTATTTAAAGTATAAAAAAGATAAGGGTTACTTGTCTTTTAAAATTAATTTTTTCATACTTTCACAGATATATTCAAAACTTTCAAAGTTATGTATGTTATTTAGAGTGATAGTGTCAATATATTCTTGATTATCATAGTTATTTTTGGTTATTGTTGGTGTCAAATTAGCCTCAATTTTTTTCAAGGAAACAAGAATTGGCTTAACGAAATAATTTATATAGATTTCTTGAGTTAATTGAATTTTATCTGGATGAATTAAGCGAATAAAGATTGAATTGGTTTTAAACTGAAGAGAGACTAATAATTCTTGGGATTTGGAATAAATCTTATGAGAATATTTCATATTATCAAATTGTGAATCAGCTTGTTTTGCAGCAGTCTCTGCATCCAACAAATTAGCCGCAGTAGAAAACGAACTTGAAGAGATAATTGAATTTATTGATTCGATTTGATTATTTAATTCAATAATCTCACTATTTATCATAGTAATTTGATTTTCTTTACTTTTTATATTTGAGAGAAGATAATTTTTTAGATTGAGTAGAGTATTAATTTCTTTTTCTTCCATTTGATATAATAATATTTGTAATGAAAAAATAAAAAATAATGGGTTGTTTTGGTTTTATTAGATTTTAAACAAAAAAAAAATTATTGACTCTTTAATTTTAATTTTTTAGCAGCAGATGAAGTGGGTGCAGGATTAATTTCTTCTAACGTTTTTATTAATGCAGGAACTTCATCTTCCATTAATGCTTCTTGAAATTGGAGATACATTTCAAAATCAGCTATAAATAGCCCTTTTCTTTTTTTTGGTGTACCTGTTGCTTTATTAATTGGATTAACTTCAACCATCAACCGTCCAGATCTTGTTTTAGTCCCAGGAATTTTCACTACGAATACACCGTCAATATCCGTTTCCATTTTTTCCCAATCTTTACCTTTTTCGAGAAATTCTTTTAGTGGTTCTTTCATTTTTTTTTTCACTTTTTTTTTAAAAATATTAATTATTCTATAGTGCAAAGGTCTATATAATTATTATGTAACGTAACATGTAACCAATTAAAAAATACAAAAATTGGTCGACAAAAACAATTGAAATTGCAATAATTTAAAAATTTATAATTATCTTTATATGTACATACTATAATTATATTTTCTTAAGGAATGCTGCAAAAATGAAAATGTTAACGGTTTATATCCCTGAATCATATATTGAAACCTTGGATTTACTAGTCGATGAAGATTTATTTCCAAATAGAAGTGAAGCAATTCGAATAGCTATTAGAGATCTTATTCGAAATGAGATGATGTTTAAAAATATAATCTCAGAGAGAAAAAAGGGAAAAGGTGTTGAATTTTAATTGCTATTTATTTCTTTTCAAGTTCATATAAGTATGCTAAATATTCGTCAACAACTTGTCCACCTTGTTCGGTCAAATTATAACCTCCTGTAACCTTTTCTGCAAAGCCTCTAATGAGTGCTTGATTTAAAACAGCAATAAGAGTATGATCTTTCATTTTGATTTTTAGATCAACACGTAGACAGAAATTAATTTCATCAAGTGGAGCAGGTTTACTGAGAAATTCATCTTCAATAACCCCTAATGCAGCAAGTACATCAAACATTTCTTTATTTTTAGAATCATATTTAATTCCTTGTATCTTGACCATTATTTCATTCCCTTAATACAATCGTTACTTAAAACTATTAATTTCTCATTTCCTATTAACTTTATAATAAGATATTCATATATTATTGTGAATGATATGGCCAAAAAACATTGTGATAAACATTATCGTTATGTCGCCAGTTGTGAAAACTGCATTAAAGCAAATGAAGATTCAACAGAAAATGGCGATGAAAAACTCCTATATCAAGATGCAAATCTTAAAGATATAGAAGAAGATAAGAATCCTGTTTCTAGAAGAAAATCAAATTATAGAAGTCCTGAAATTCCAAATCTAGAACCAGATTCAACAAAAATGAATTCTCAAAATGAAAATAATAGATTTCGTTATCATCGAGAATATACTCCAAATTTTAAGAAGAAATTGATAATAATTATTTCAATCTTAGTATTTTTGATTTTACTTTCAATTCTTTATATATATCCAGCGTGGTATGCAAAAATCAACCTTCAAAAGCAATTATATCAAAATAAAAGTAATATTGATTATTGGGATGTATTTACAATGGGAGGTTGGAGTACCCGGTTTTTCTTTAATAAAATTGGATTAATGGGTGCGCTAATTGGGTGCTTAATGATGACTTTAATTCCAGAAACCAGACTTTTTCAAATGCTAAGTGAAAAATTTGGATGGAAGAAACCAACTACAAAAAAAAGTTTGATCTTATGGTGGACAATTGGCTTTGCATTCTTTTTCCTCATAGGACAAGCAATTGAAGGTGGGTATTTCGCTTTAACTATGCAAATGATTTCTGAAGGAACAATTGATAGTTCTTTTGGAAGTTATTTTAAAGCATTACAAGGCATAAGTAATCCTCAAAATATATCACAATTGGATTTGTTTTTATATTCAAATGTAACTTTACCAATTCTTCGATATATTTTAGCAATTATCATTATTAGATTAGTTATTAATATCGTTTATTATAGTGCTTTTATTAAAAATGAACATTATGTTGCATCGAATTCTGCTTTTATAGCAAGTATTATATTTCTTTACCTACTATTAGCTAGACCATTAGTTGCTCAAGATGGAATCAGTTTAATATTAGTATGGAGTTTATATTTTGGTTTCTTTATTTTCTTAGGATTAGGTATTGGTCTATTCTCTTATGGAAAGAAACAAGAAAAACGAAATATTTCAGAATTTGATCTTGGGATTCGAAAGCCTGCCGTAATTTCTGCAGTGGTTATCATAATTCTTCTGTTATTACCTGTTTTAATAAGTGTTCCAACAAGGATTGGATTGTCGGATCAAAATACATGGGAAGAATATAAATGGGATGTGAAATACAGCCGAGAAATTGCTTTGACAAGAACAGCAGCAGGAATTACCATTGGTGATACCGATTATTTTCAAACTTTTGATATTGATGATTATCCAAATAATGTGATAGAAAATGATATCGCAATATTAGATGTAATTCGTCAGCACGATAAAGTAAAATCGGGGAAAGAAATCAGTCCGACGGTCACATCTGGAGAGGCGACTATAGCTGATAGTGATATCATATATGTTCCAGACCATGGTGAATATTGGGTAGCACCTAAAACATTAAGAATTGAAACAATTGAAGCATTAGATGAAAAAGCAAATACAGAATTTTATGATCATGCAGAAGGTTTAATTGCTTTAGATACATCCACAGGAGAAATTATAGATGATTCGGATTATGTAGACATCTTTGGTGTTTCAAGCGATTATCCAATATATTTCGGTGAAAAAGAGGAAGATACAGATTATTTAAGCAATGAACCAGCCACCGAAGAAAGTTTCCTTTCATTTTCTTCAAAGGAAGCTTTTGATAATTCCATTTTATTAAATACTGATTGGACTTCAAATAGCACTTATTCATATGAGGGATTGCCTGATGGCCAATTAACAGGTTTACAAGCTGTTTGGTATACTATGGGATTAGGGTTAACAAGTGATGCTTTTAATGGTGAACCAAAAGATTATTTGATCAACCGAAATATAATGACTCGAGTAGAAGCGGTATTATTACCAGGATTGGAAATTGATGATGATCCATATTTAATATTTGATAAAAATAATAGCAAAATGTATTATGGCCTCTCTATTTATACGTCAATCAATATGAAAGGATATACAAATTGTCCACTGTATCGATTTATAGGAACCGTTTTAATCGATGTGAAAACAGGAGTCTTATCTTGGTATCTTAATCCAGGATTACCTGATATAGGTGCGGATCCTTTATCGCCTATGTGGTCCTATTATAAAATATATTATCCATGGAATATTGCAGAAGACTGGTTAAAATCTCAATTACGATACCCAGAATCTTTATGGGAAAAACAATTAGCGGTAGATTATAAGTATCATGTATTAGACTCAGCAGTATGGTTACAAGCAACTGATTTTTATAAACGACCTGGAGATAGTACTTTTCAAGGTGATGTTTTTTATATTGAAACAGATTTAGGAGAAGGGTTGGAATTTGTTGGAGTAGATGTGGTCTTATTTGACACTACTGAATCTGCAAAACTAGCAGGTTTGTACATCATTCGCCAAGGTGATCATTTTGGTGAGACGTATTTTTATCAGACTGAAACTGCGGCTTCCAATGAAGATATGATTGGCCCAATTACAGCGAGGGAAACATTCGCCTCAGATGCGACTACTGAAAT
Source organism: uncultured archaeon (assembly GCA_964413395.1). Taxonomy (GTDB): domain Archaea; phylum Asgardarchaeota; class Lokiarchaeia; order Sigyniarchaeales; family Promethearchaeaceae; genus Lokiarchaeum. The sequence goes on from CAYPTZ010000264.1 coordinate 4,832, forward strand.
ATTTAAAATTAATAATCTTAGATATGGAAATATTTTATTATATCCATTAGCAGGATCATTATATTATTATATTCCAGTATACAGTCAAGATAGTGCCCGTGAATCCCTAGCCTTAACGGGGTTAATTAATGCGTTCAATGGAAACACCTATTATGGAACTACACTTGAAGAGACATATAGTAAACTTAAAATTGATTTAGGTTTGAATGAAACCATCTCTAATAATGAATCTGAATTCTTATCATTAGATATTTCTGAAATAGGTGAAATTGAGTATGATGCAGAAAATTGGGCATTATTCGATGCCTACATTAAAAACTACAATACCAATGACTCATTACCTCAAAGAAATGTAACATTGAATCTGACTATAAGAGCAGATGTAAATATGAGTGTGAAAGTATTTGGTGATTTGAAACCAGCTTTCGAATATACATTTAGTCCAGGGATTTCAGCCTATAATTATACCTTAGTTACTTTAAATGGAACAACTGGCTTATATTCAGGCCTAAAACCTGGTCAAGGATTTAGTCTCATAGCAAAAATAAATCCTGAGATACCTTTCAGTGCTTCAAAATTGTATGTTGATTTCAAATTTGATTTAATTGATCTCGATTCAGGTGAAATCATCACCAGTGGTTGGGATGATTTAGTATACAACAACCCTGAATAATTTTTTTTTCTTTCTATTTTTATGGAATTTCTT
>CAYPTZ010000265.1:0-5537 GCA_964413395.1 uncultured archaeon
TTTTTTTTTAGGATCTCCATGTAAATTGATAATATATATTTTCTGAAATGCTTCCAAAAATGACATTCGCATACCACGAAAAATAACCCCTTCAAGAAAATAATTATTCACAATGTAAGCTAAAATTCCAGAATTATTGTGATCAGATATAACCCATTGTGCATACCGAATGAACTTGACATAATCATCCTGAATGCCTTTTAAACCTACTATCTTTTTTTTCCCAATACGATTAATAGTTTTTTTATAATCTTCAACTAATGAGCTAATCCACTTGTTTTTGGATGTACTACTGACTGAAAAAGGAGGATTTCCAAACACTATAATCAAGTTCTTGTTTATATGTTCAAAATTGGTATTAAATTCTAAAGTATTTCTATTAATAATATTATTAAGAACAAATTTCGATCGACTATCTAAATAATGTGTGTGAATTAAGCTTTTAATTGAATCTAAAATATGATCTTTTCCTTTATCATATATTTTTTTGTCAATTTCAATGCATTTTAAATTTTCATTAAAAAATAAATTAAACCAAGATTGCAATTCTATGTTTGAGAAATTTTTTTTCATATAATTTATTAATCCTAAAGGAAATGCCATTTCTCCAGATGAAGGATCAATGATAGTAATATCCATAGAATGTAATCCCGTTTTTTTTTTAAAAAAGTCTTTTAGAATAAAATTTATTCCATCAATAATGAAATTCACAACAATTTCGGGGGTAAAAATAGTTGTAGATCCTGAATAATTTCTGGATAAATCAGAAGGTTTAAGATTATTATTTTCAATGTGTTTATTATTTTTACTATTATGCATTCTATCTAGTTTAAATCTAATTTTTCTTAGATATAAAGATTATCTTCAGGAATAATCTATTTTATAAAATTCAGATCATACAGGTTTTGTTCTGAAAAATAATATTCAAAAAAAATGAATAAAAATTTAGGAAACAAAAAACTCTTATTAAAAAGAGCATCCTAATTAACTATCGCATTAATGAAAAATAAGGTAAGATTAATACTATGTCAACAATAAAAACTGCATACAAACCACCAAGTAATGTTTTAAAACTATGTATATTAGGAGAAGGAGGTGTAGGTAAAACTACACTCACAAAAAGGATGATTACAGGTATTTTTGACTCAAAGACAAAAATGACTATTGGGGTAGATTTTCATCTTTTAAAAACCGCAATTTTAGATCCATTTGCTCCTGATGATTTAGATGATGTAGATCAAATAGACATTCAAGTTCAAGTTTGGGACTTTGCAGGGGAAGAGCGATTTAGATTCATGTTACCTCGTTATTGTAAAGGAGCAGTTGGTGGTATATTATGTTTCGATTTGACCAGGTTCAGCACTACAAAATATATACGGGAATGGTTTGATATTTGGAAAGATAATGCCCCTAAAGGATCTCCAATAATTTTAGTAGGTACAAAAACAGATTTAATAGTTTCTGAAGAAGAAAAAATAAGAGCTAATGAAACCATAATCGATCTTGCTAAAAAATTAGAAATTCCAAAAACATTTACCATTAGTTCTAAAACTGGAAAAGACGTCCACATTTTAACGAATGAATCATTAATTGATGCATATCGATACAATATAACTTATTTGAAACAAAAAGAAGAGGAACAACAACAAAAAAAGGCAGCAAATGCATTAGAAAACTTAGACAACTCGCTATAATTTTATAATTTATATCCTTTTTTTTTTTGAAAATTCTTAACTTCAAATTAAATTATTTATGTAATAATAAAAAATATTAAATTAATTTTATAAAATCAAAACTAGAGATTTTTCTTGAACATATCATTTTGATTTCACCATTATCCTAATTCAATAGAAAGTAAAATATTATCTCATATATAAATGGAAATCTTTCTTTTAAACGAAATATGGCTGAATATGAATTCCTTAATTGAATTATTTCACCTTAATAAAAGTATTTTGATCTATTTATGACTAAAAAATTGAATGAAATAAAATAAAAAAAATTAAATATGATATGTAGATATAACAATATAAGGATAAAATTTTTGCAATTATGTAAAAATATAAAATAAAAGGCTAAATCAAAATGGGCACAACAACATATAAAATCATCGAAGAATATAAGAAAGGTTCAAAGGAAAATGGGGAATTGCTTAATGAATTAATATTTCGTCCCTTAGCATTTCCTTTAGTTATGCTTGCAAAAGTATTAAAATTAACTCCAAATATGGTATCAATTATCGGATTTGTATTTACAATTTTATCGGGAGTATTTTTAGGATTAGGCAATTTCATCATGGCATCAATTATGTTATTCTTGCGTCATATTTTTGACAATGTCGATGGATCCTTAGCACGCAACTTAAAAAAATTCAGTAAAGCGGGCGCATATTTCGATGCAGTATGTGACACGTTAGGATTTGTATTTGTCGTAATTGGATTAGGATTAGGCCAATTAAATGAAACATCAAATTCAATTTATATTCTACTTGGTATTTTAATGGGAATCTCTTTAATAACCCAAGTTCTTGCCTATGATAATTATCGAGGAAGATTTATCAAAGGATTAGATACATATTCATCCAACACTTATGAAATCTGCAGTTTTCCAGAAGATGAAGGAATAGCAACAAAAAAAAGTTCAAAATTTAATATAATTCACATTATTTCAAATGCAATCACTAATTTCTATTTATTTATTGCTCCAATTCCAAAACTTCAGATTCCAGCTGACATTACACCTGAAGAAAAAGCTCAAATTTCTAAAAAATATCAAGAAATGTATAAAACAACTTTTTCACTAATGCATAAATTATGGTCTTTAGTAGCAGGTACAGTAATCACATCCATTTTTATAATAGGGGCAGCATTTGAAAGTCACCTATTCATGTGGTGGATGATAATCGTAGTTCAGAATATCGTTCTTCTTTTCTTAATTATATTACATAATCTACTTGCACTCAGATTCAGAAGAAAAGTGCGAGATACGTTTGGACAAAATCTCACAACCATGTCAAATCCATTTACTGGCAGAGAAATACCAATATAATTAAATTTAAAAAATTTTTTTTTCTCTTAATTATTAATAAAATATAGATGTTATATGAGGTTCTATCAAGATTTATAATTTTTAACCTTTCTTAATTTAGTTCTAATTAATTAACCAGTTTTGAGAATATATCCTAATTTTAATTTTGTCGAATTTAAATATTTTTCCTTTTATGAAATTGAATGTATTAGTCTTTTTAAATAATCTCATACATAAATCCATTTAATTTAATTTAAACGAGATAAAAATCTTAAGATAAATTTATCAAAAATCTAAATTGGTATAAAAATGGGATAGATTGCTTATATGTCGCTTGAATTTTCACAAAATTGCCAAAATATTTAATTTTATAAATTTTGATAGAACCTCATATCTTTAAAGAAATAAAATTAAAATACTATATTGTATGGCAATTCATAAAAAAACTATTCTTTCGAACAGAAAAGGACTAACTCAAGAAGAACTAGAAAGAACAAAAAGACAAAAATTGATTGAAGGTTGGAATCAAGAAATTATTAAAAATTCTACCGTGTTTATTGCTGGAGTAGGTGCCTTAGGTTGTGAAATTGCAAAAGATTTAGCCCTTCTAGGGATTGGAAAGCTCATTTTATGTGATATGGATAAAATCGAAACAAGTAATCTTTCCCGTCAGATGCTTTTTTACAAGGGAGATGAAGGGAGATATAAAGCAGAAGTAGCAGCTGAACGATTAAAACTCATGAATCCTTATATGGAAACAGAGGTATACACTACATTTCTTCAGAAAATTTCGATGGAAAAATATATGGAATGTCAAGTAATAATTGCAGCATTAGATAATGTTCAAGCAAGAATAGACTTAAATAAATTTTGCCTAAAGTTGGGAATTCCCCTAGTTGAAGGAGGAACCGTTGGTTTTGAAGGACATGTCCACGTAATAATCCCAGAAGCAACTAAAACTCAAGAAGGACAACCATTTCCTTTTGGTAATGTAAATAAAATAAAGGAAAATATTTTTCAAGAAAAGTTATGGACATTAGACGAGAATGATTACATAGATTACTTCAAAGCACAAGAAGAAATACGTGAATTGGAGAATAGAATTCATGATATTTCAATCAATCGCTTGTTACCTATTCATAATAAACTTAAAGAAGAAGCAAATGAAGAATTAGAAGCAAATAAAGAAAAGTACATGAATCATACACCTTGTTACCGGTGTGTAGTTCCAATTCCCCCTCCATTGCAGAATCAAGTTGCTGCTTGTACTTTGAAAGGAATTCCTCGAACTAGGGAGCATTGCGCAATAAGAGGAGAAGTTGTATTTATCAAAAAATATGAAAAGAAGCCTGATTATGATGATATTAATGATATGATTGAAGTAAAGGAATATGCTCAACAAGAATTACAGGGACTTAGAGATCGTGTATTAGAAGAGAGTATTCCACCTGAGATGAAAAATTCTGTTACTGAAGAAGAAAAAAATACTATTAGAACTAATATCATCGAAACTTTTGGTACAGATTTTGCAATAGAAGATATGGAAAATATATTAGGAAATAAAATTCCTGCTATTCAAAGTGTAAGCTCAATAATATCATCAATTGAGACACAAGAAACAATAAAACTACTATTTTTATCTGCAGGATCAAATGTTGGACCAATTATGGACCCTCCTTATATCAATTATAATGGTATTTATGGTCAATTTGATCAAGTTGAAATATCAAGAAGAGAGGATTGTGTAGCATGTGGTTCTGGACAAGGACAAGAAAATCTAGCTGTAGCAGTTCCAAATGATTCCACAATAAATGATCTTTTTGTTGCATTAAGACAAGTTAATAACATAATTGACAAAGAAAACTGGATCATTACAAATCCTATATCAAAAAAATTCATTTATAATCCTATGTTTGAAAAAGGAAAAACAGAAGATGAACTTCTCTCTAAATTTGAATTAAAAAATATGGATGAAGTGACTTTAACAGCTTTAGGAAAAATGAAAGACACAAGTGAAATAAAGCAATTTAATGTAATATTACAGATAATATAGAATCAAACTTTTTTTAATAATTTTAAATCATATATCATTTTTTAGAAAATACCGGATTTTTATTGATAACGTAAATATTTAGCCAATTATATATTCCAATTTATCGAATCAGGAAATTATGGAAATGAACCAAATCAAATATTTCAAAACATGTTATAATTTTGATATATCTAATATATAATGATATTTATGAGAAATATTTATTTTATTTAAATACAAACCTAATAATTATTAAATTTTCTTTCAATCTCCAAGTAATTATATTAGAAATTACAAATTTTGTTAAGTAAAATGAAAATAAAAAAATATTTTTCATAATATTTATTCCAATATAGGCAAATCTTCAATGTTTTAAAATTAAATCAATATTGAAATCAAAAGAAGTAAAAATAAATTATATTGCACACAATTTTGTTTCAATTCACTTTTTTTCTATAAATTTTGGATAATATTTTAT
>CAYPTZ010000266.1:0-5520 GCA_964413395.1 uncultured archaeon
ACTCAACTCAATGTTAGTATTAATTGAGATCTTTTTTTTAAATTTATGACCCGCTCTGACCTCAATATTTTCAGTGTTTCCAAAAATTTCTATCTGTTCTTCCCTAATTTCATTTGGAACTTCAATTGCTATGACTAGAAGAGTTTCATTCTCAAAGAAATCAATGTAATCCAATTTTTTCTTTTGGTTCTTTCGATTTTGCTGATATTCGATGTGTTCCAATGCATTATGGAATTCTTTTAAAGTGATTTCATCAAGATCTTCCAAAATCATAACTTGTAAAGAATTCCGACTATTTTTCCGAGATTTCCACCAAAATTTAAGATTTTTTTTTGAAAAGGGATTAAAAAAATTTGAACTAAAGATTTTCTCATTATCACCCTTTTTTTCCATTGAGATTGGTTCAAAAAAATAATCCCAATTCTTTTTAAAATCTTCATTTGAGATTAAATTATTGAGTTTGAGTGTAATTTTCTTAATTATTTCATCTTTAAAGGACAAATGAGGATTTTGAACTGTTTTTGATTTCATCGGTTAATCTTTTTTAATCTTTTTTTATAAGTACGAATGTAAAATAATTTTTGAGGATTTCAATCAATACTAAAGCATTTGATAAAATCATTAATATATTACTTAAACCACCATACAGGAATAAAAATCTTTTTTTAAATTTCTCTAAAAAAAATTAATTTACTATAATTCTTACCTTATTTTTTTCTCTTTTTTTTTTGAAAATGTATATGTAAAATCCCGTTATTAAAAGTCGCTTTTGTCGAATTGCTTAAAATATTTGAAGGTAATTTAATAATTTTTTGAATATTTTTTGTTATAATCTCTATTTCATTGCCAGAAATTTCATTCAAAATAATATCCTTCCGATTTTCTATGCAAGGAATTTCAATAATTAGATCAATAGAATCTTTTTCTTCAAAAATATCAATAAATATCTCTTTCTCATTAGGATTAAGAGTATCAGCTTTATTATTACTAACATTCCCAATATTATCGAATTTTATTTCAGAATTATCCATATTGGTGTCTAAATGATATGCAAAATTAAATGATTTTTCTTCATTTAGCATCGCAAAAATTTTTTTAAACATATCGCTAAAATTACGAAATTCATCTTCCATTTATCTCACCTAAATTTCTTTAATTTATTAGTAGTAATAATAACATTTAAAGTTAACTAAATGTTGTCTATAAATAAAAAAATTAATTAACTAAAAATTATTTACAAAAGCTAAAAATGATATTGTTTTTATTTTTTGGAAAAAACGGTTCCAAAATCATTAAATATTTTTTCTTTTTTCAATAGCATAGCATTTCATGGAGTTATTATTTAGATGAAAAAGTTACTAAAACAATTAAAATCGATGTATTTAGAAGGAGGCGAAGGTAATTTTCTTCAAATTACTGAAGATCCATATTACATCCAAGTAATTGGAGGAAAAAAAGCCCCAAATCTATTTATTGATGCAGTATCAGATGCACATCTCAATGAAGATGAATTCTTATCTGATGAACAAAAATCAAAAATTTTAGCATTAGGTTTTGAAATTGAACCGCGAAGTGAAAATTTTTCAAAAGAAATGCCATTTTCTGAAGATAAATTTGCAGAAATCGACGAAACAATTATTAAAGTCCTCGAAGTCTATGGGGTCGACCCCTATAAAGCAGAATTTGAATTGGAATTAGATTAAACCACAAATATATGATGCTTTTAAATGATCATCTTTTTTAAAATTCATTATAATATTATGGAAATAAAAAAAAATGGATTTTTTATTGTTTCTCATTTGCTAGAGCTTCCTTGGTTACTTCCGCTCCGATTGCTATCAAATTCACAGTATTTGGTTTATAGGAGTTCATATAATCGATAGTTTGTTGAACATTAATTTCTGAAATTAATCCATTTGCATATAATATTTGACAAAAACATGCATACATCTTAGTATCCTTAATTGAGAAACGACTATCAAGAATATAATGCACCATATCCAAAGATTTATTAAATATTCCAACGGAGTATAATACTGCTAGAAGTTTAATAGCTCTCTCTTCAAAAAGTTCATCAATAGCTGGAGTAGAAACACTTTTTAATGCAAGTATTCTCTTGAGGTAATTAAAACATTTGTCATAATCAGGATCTTTTGAATACAGATATTTATCAAAAAGAAATATATAGGGATTATAATTATATGGATCCTTAACTTTGATCTCCTCACAATATTTGAGAAATTTATCAATATTTTCAGATTTATCCATTTCAGCAGCATATAAACACCATGATCTTGTATCATAGAGATCTTTTAATAAAATTTCTTTAATTGAGACATTATTAAAATCAGTCCTTCCCAGTTTTTCTTGGCCCATTTTCATAACCTGTAAAGCTTCTAAATTGTTTGGATTACTCTTGAGAATTAATTCGGCTATATTCACAGATTCAGTATATTTTTCCATTAATCCATAAATTTTTGCCTTTGCAATTAAATAGGTTTCTTTTTTTAAATTAAAGCTTAATGCACTATTTATTGATTCTAATGCCTCGGGGAAGTTTTTTAATTTTGTTTGTGTTACCGATAGCATATACCATGCTTGACCGAACATAATATCTTCAGCCACTGCTTTTTTATAGAATTTCTCAGCAGCTTTATAATCTCTTTTCCCAAATGCTTTATCGCCCTTCCCACATAATATATCACTTTTTCTCATATCATCCAGTTTGAAATTAAAATAAATAAACTTTTTGTAAAAATATTAAAATTTTGCATAACAGGATACTCATTATATATCATTCACACAAAAACATGGGATATTAAAGAAAACAAAAGACTTGAAATATTACATTTAGAAAAAAACAGTCTTACTTCTATTCCAAATAATATAAACAATCTTCAATTTTTGAAAGAATTATGTATTTCAAGGAATTATAAATTTTCTTTTAGCTTAAAAATTGGACAACAATTAAAAGATTTAATAACCAGAGATTCTTTCATTTCAAAATAACGATTCTAAAGAATAATATCTTTTTTATTATCAAATTCTTTTCTAAATTCTATCGTATTTTGTTGATTGTGAAAGTAAATCAAAAAATATAAACCTACAATCATAATAATACTTCCTACGATATGATAATTATAAATCTCTGCATCAAAAAATAAATAGGCTATTATCGCAGTAAAAGCAGAACTTGGAATACATAAAGCACTTGCAAAACTTAAATTTATCAATTTTATACTCCCATACCAAGCAATATGCATAACAAAATATGTACCCCCCATAAGAAAAGCATAAAGTATATAATTTGGATTTATGAAGGCATTGACAGTCATTCCCCATCCATTAATTAATAAACTAAGAATAAAAGTAATAACACAAACAAAAAAGGTCCTTAAAAATATTACTTGATATATTGTGATATTTTCATTCTCTAATAATGGTTTAGTAATACTATGCCCAATCATCCAAAAAAGCGGAGTTATTAAGCACATGATTAATCCAAGTGAAAAATTTAACAATTGCAGGGTACCTTCCGTCCCCATATAGTAAATTCCAAATAACATAACAAAGGTAAGAATTAGTAATTTTTTATCTATTTTTTCGTTTAGAAATAGAAATCCAATGATCATAGAATAAATAGGAGATATTTTTACAACAATTGACCCAGAAACACTACCCGCCAAATATAAACCCTCGACATAAAAATATGTCGCAATAGCAAATAGAATACCAACAATTATCATTAAATAAAATGTTTTTTTTTGGTCAGGCCAATTAAAATGTTGTTTAATTCGAAAAAATGTCAAACCTTGCTTTTTTTCTTTCAAAAAAACAACAGGAATTGAAATTATTAATTCAATAAAAGAAAGCATAAAGACAAATAACAAAGAGTTAATCTCATTTGGTCGAGAAGAATTTATAATAGGATGAATACTATTTCCGATCAATACTATTAATGAAAAAAGAATCCCTTTAACATGGGTATTAATTTTATTCTGAGTTTTTATCTCAGATCTCGCGTCTGATGAAATTTTATTAACTCCTCTTTATTTAAAGTATAGAATTATTAATCTGATATATGGTTATCTAAATTCAAAAGTGAAAACATTTTTTGTTTTGCTTCATTATGGTGATTGAAAATTAATGTTTGAACTAAATAAAATATATTTTTTTAATAATACTTGGAACCTTTTTGCTACTGCTAATCTTGTATTTTCTCAAATTATTGATAAACAGGGAAATTCACAATTGTCCTCAATTTCAGACATTAAGAAAATTGAAAAGAAAATAAAGATTAAAGATTTAGGAGAATTACTAAAATACTTACAGAAAATAAAGCAATTAGTTAAAAATTCTCAAAATGTTAAACTTACGTACATATTTGCTAAAATATATGCTGAATTAAATAAAATTCAAAAAGAAATTACTAATACTAATTCTAAAATTAGAACAATTCGATCTATATATAAATATCCTCAATTTATAATCAAATATGAAACCGAAATAAACAATTTAGAACACATCATTTCAAAGCTTAAAAAATCATTGTGGACAGATACAAATTCTCAAAATAATGAGAAAATATCAATAATAAATAACATAGCTTCGCTTAAGATAGATTTTGAAAATATAAAAGATGGGGATATAACATTCAATCTATCATCTGATTCTTGGTTAAAAAACATATCAGAATATCAAGATCTTGAAGATATAGTAAAAAAGATTCAAAAAATAAAAAAAAAAGCAGTAATTTCATTCAAAGACATATATCTTTCACAAGATTTATTAATTCATCCAATTTTTCAAGATAAAGATTTTAAGACTGAATTTTTATATCTAATTTACAAACTCAATATTATTTCCATAGATTATGGATTATATAAAGATAAAAGAATACGATTAGAGATCTCAAAGCAATTAGAAATCCATTTCAATTCATTATTAAATCAATTCATGAAAAAAATTGCTCCTGAATATAATTTATTATATGAATATACAGCTAAAACCATCCCATCAAAAGAAATCCCAAAATTAATTATTGAAGAGATTGTGAAATATCAAGAAAATAATTCCGATCAAATTGAAATATCCAAAAAATACAAAGAATTACAAATTATTGGAGCTAAATCATTTGAATTACTAGATCTTCTTAATAAGCAGATATTTGAAATGAAACCAATATTATTTCCATGGAAACAAGTAATAAAGAAGAATATAAATATGATTAATCAAATAAGAGGAGAAATTGAGAGAAGGTTAGAAGATTATGAACAATATTCACGGTCTATTGAAGAAAATAATAATAAATTAGAATTAGATATAAAAATACAAAAAAAATTAAAAACCTTAGAAAAAATCTTTGTTGAATATCAAAATAAATCAGATCCTTATTTCTCAGATCTTCCAGACATGACACCTTTGATTGAAACCATAGAGCAGTTTGAAAATGATGTAATTATTTTAAAAAAAGATATTAAGGAAATATTTCAAATATATAAAAATAAAAATTTGAATATT
>CAYPTZ010000267.1:0-5501 GCA_964413395.1 uncultured archaeon
AAAATAAGTAATGTTTTGAAGAATGATTAAGGAGCAGGAATATGTCAAAAAAAAAAAAAAGAAAGAAAGAATTGACGAACCTCATAGTAAAATAAACAATATTAATGAATTATGTTTAGAAAATATCTATTATATTTATAAAGATGAAAAAATTGATGTTGTGGCATTAAAAAATCTCACCATGACTTTTAAAAAAGGGGAGATTTATGTTTTAATGGGGCCATCAGGATCTGGAAAAACGACATTATTAAATATTATTGGAGGAATATTAAAACCGAGTTCAGGTAAATATAACATAAATAATGAAAAGAATATGGATATCTCAGAAAAGCAATTGAATAGCTTTAGACATAAAAAAATTGGATATGTTTTTCAAAATAATAATCTTTTCAATTTTTTAACCATTGAAGAGAATCTAGAATTCACTCTAATTGGATACGATTTTCCAAAAGATAAAAGAAACAAATTGATAGATGAATTATTGCAACAATTTGATTTAACAGACAGGAGGGACCACACCCCCAATGAATTAAGTGGAGGTCAAAAACAAAAAGCGGGAATAACTATTGCTTTATCTTTTAATCCAGATATTTTATTAGCAGATGAACCAACAGGTGATTTAGACAGTGTATCTCGGGATTTAGTTTTAAAAATTTTTAAAGATATACATGTACTATACCCTAATAAAATAATAATTATTGTTACTCATGATCCTGAATTTTTGAAAATTGCGACTATTGCTTATTTCTTAGAGGATGGTTCAATTAAATCGAAATTTACACAGGATGATTTAGAAGTGTATGATAATAAACTAAAAATTGAAAATGTTAGTTCATCAAACATTCAACTTATTGCTAAAAAATTTGAATTAGAAAAAATAAAGGCCAATATGAGTGAAATTAATAAATCTATCAATAAAGTGGATATTTTTTTGAAAAATTTATCAAAAATGCAATAATTAGATGAATTTTTTTTTAAACTTTTTAGCAATCCTTTTTTTGTTACAATCTTTAAGATTATCAACTCACACATCAAAAAGTACAAAAATATTTTTGGGTTTTATAAAAATTATCCCATAATCTTAAACATCTAAATTAATCTCAGTAAAAATGAAAAGTACGGGGATAAGGGGCATGGAAAATGAATCCAGAAAAATTGAGATGGATTTTTTCTCAATATTAAAACAACTATTTTCCTTATAAAATAAACCCTAAATTGTAAATCTTTACGATATGAAATAAAGAAGGTCGAAAAAATGGAAAGTATAAAAGAAAACCAAGAAAAAATTCTGGAAGAAATTCAATTGTTAAAAAAAAAGAAATATCAAATTTCTTTGTTTAAAATCCAAAATTTTGACAGTGTTCTCCATAAATGATTCAAATAAAATGGATTTTTCCGAATATTCAATATAAATGCAGAATCTTCAACAATTATTGATGATAATAAGAAGTAAAAAGAAAACTGAAGAAGGAAAAAGAGAAATCTGAGGAAAAATGGGAGAAAGAAGAGAGATGATGGTAAAGCAAATTAAATTCAGGAGAATTTCATTGATAATATATGATCATTTTGAATAGAAGGGGGGAGATATGACCCTTAAGCTTAGTGATATGCATTATTTTTTTAGAGAATTATGAAGATTTAATTTAGCTTTGGCAATTTGAGCATATTTATTATGCGGTTTTTTCTTTGTTTGGAATTGTTTTTGTATATTATTCTGATCGGGTGAAAGAAGAGAGGAGAAGGAAGAATTTGAAGGCTTATCAAATGATCCAGTGATCCCATATTTTTTAAAGTAACGTTTCCGTTGATGTTTAAATTGTTGAATGTAAGATTTCTGCCCTAGTCGAATTAAAAGTGAACGTAAAAGACGATCGGAGAATAAAGGTGATTCTTCTCCATGATCATTACCAATAATGTCCTGATGGAGTTGATCGTTATCATTTAGAATAGCGATACCCTTTTGTTCAAAAGAATAAAATTGATTTTGAATGGAAGAAAAGGTTGATGGATCAACAAATATTTGATACAAACGGTTAAGATTTATCAATTTTGGAGTTATAAACGTAATTGGATTATTTACAATGCGTAAAGACTCTAAATTAGTTAAAGATGCGAATTCAGGCAAAATGTGAGAAATCGCATTATTATCAAGATTTAAAATTTCTAAATTTGGAATCGAATATATTTGATCAGGAACCGTAGAAAGGTTATTATTGCATAGATAAAGGTGTTTAAGAGCTTTTAATCGATGCATGGTAATCGGAAAGCTAAGCTGAGAAATATAAGATAAATCAAGTTGAGTTAAACAGGTTAATGAGGAGAATTCTTCAGGAAAAGTGAGTTCCTTACATTTGGATAAGCGAAGATTTGTTAACTGTGATAAATTTTCCCATTGGAGTTGATTAAAATCGAGATTTTCTCCAGTCATGGATAATTCTTCTAATTGAGGCCATTGATTTAGAACAGGGGGAAATTTTGTTAAAGCATGGCCTTCAATAAAGATAGATTTTAAGTGCGATAATTTTTTTAATGCCAAGGGAATAGAGGTCAGAAGCTCATCTTCAAACACTAAGTCAATTAAATGATCCATTTCTCCTAGCCATTCTGGAATAGTGGTGAGTTTATTTTGAATAAACGAAAGTTCCTCGAGTTGATGACAAGATTTGATCTCAAGGGGGATCTCTGTCATATCACAGTATTGAAATTGAAGGGATTTGAGGAAGGGTAATTGATAGAGAGAGGGAGGAATCTGTGAGAGAGGAATGGCGTCGATTAAAATTGTTTCGATATGGCCACGTTCATCGAGAGTGTAGGGTTCTTGAAATGAGTAACGATAGGGCGATTTATCTTCATCATCTAAATTATCCATAACTTGATTAAATTTATGAATAAAAGTACACTCAAATTCAGTCGAGGGAAGGACAAAAGAAAAGGGAAATTCCATAGGTAATATGAATTGAGATAATATAAAAATTAGAATATTAAAGGATAAATAATGGTAATATTTAGAAAAATTTAGAAAAATTTAGGAATATTTGGGAAGATTATTTAAAGAAATAGAATCAATATCAAAAAATATAACTAATTTTATAGAAATAGAGAAAATCCGTAGTAAGGCAATAAAATATACAAAAGTCAATCGTAGATTAGGTTAAGGAAAACAAAATTTGTTGTGAAAAAAACAAGAATTATCCATAATAGTAAAAATATATTCCGAGTTAATGAGATACATGGTTAGAGTGATACATCATAATTTTCTCAAATTTCAGTCAATCTGTATCAGAAATGAACTTAAAATAAATAATGTTTATAAATACAATATAAATTCCATAGGTTTATTAAATTTTTAAAGTGTGCCAAAATAGTTTTCAACTTTTTCCCAATATCCAGTATTATTTCTTAACTTTTTGGATTTGGTAAAATCAGAAGTAAACTCTACCATTCTAAAAAAGAGCAAAACATTACAATGATATTTGATCTTTTTTCCACTTTTATAAAGTTTGAGAGAATATATAGTAATAATGGAAAATTAAGAACAAACTTAATAGACTTTCAAGTTAATAGAAATTCAATCTTTTAACGTAAATATCAACACTACTATACAATTTCCATTTCGTATTCAATGAAAAAATATAGGACATGATCCTTATGCCTATTCCAAAATTAACCGAAGTAAAAATAAAAGTATGTCCAAAAGTGCCTTATGGACATATTTCAACCCCCAATGAAATAACTATGAAGGTGTATCCCCTTTGGGAAGATATTCTCATTTCGATCTTCACACAATATAAGGAGAAAACTATCCCTATTGCTTCACCTCAATCACCTTTTTCTCATCTCATCTCTGTAGACCAAATTTTAACAACTTTTCAGAGAAAAAATATAACCCGACCTTATCTTTCTTTTGAGAATTCTACTGAAGAATTTCCCAATCAAAAACTTGTATTTCCCCATTGGAATTTAGAGTTAAATTCTGGTAATCAACTTATGTTGTATTTAGTTGGTTCCTTGGATAAACAATCAATCGTAATGTGTGATGTTGATATTCAAGTATTGATGACCAATGGATATCCTATTATAGCATTATGTCAAGACAGTAAAGCCTTTGATTGCATTATTTCTCAATCTAAATTTACAGGGCGTAGATGCCCCTTATTGACTTTAGAAGAGTTAAAATTACTTATAGGCGCATTATATGGTAGTCAGATAGATTTCCTCAAAAATAATGGAATATTACCTCAATTGGGAACAGTATTAAAATCCATTCCAGAAAATATTTCTCGATGGGGATTATCCTGTGCTCCTGAAAACCTCACCCTTTTTTTGGGTAAATTTGGAATTCAATATCCTAAGCCATCTAATCGAGGAATGTTTGGACCAGGAGGGGCGATGAATTCTATTGCCGATAAAAAACCGCATGAATTATTTCAAGGTATAGTGGGATTAGGTTCACGAGGTAAAGATTTATTAATCCGACATTACGAAAGCTGCAAATCATATCCATCTGAGTACCCACCATTGAGTGTCGTTGCGGTGTATGATATTAATCCAGAAGCTATCATAAAGGCCTGGAAGGAAACTAATATGGACCAATTACCAAGACATCTTCAACCAAAAATCTATTCAGACCTCTATCAATTTCTACAATCTCCTAAAGCTAATATGATTATGATATGTGTACCACTTTCAGTGGATCAACAAATAGCCTCTGCATGTAGAACCCATAACAAGGCCCCTATGATCATTACAAAACAAGGAGATCCTCGCACCGTAAAGAGACCGAATCCTAAAATGAGATCTGGTTCCTCACAAAATCCTCCTAATTATCAACCATCAAGCTCAATGTTTGATCAAATAATAAATTCAGTATGGAATTGGAGCAATAACCATTTTCCACCGAATTGGGAGCAGATGAGAATATTTAATCCAAGAATGCTAGCAATTCTACCCTTTATGGATCTTATGAAATTTGAGCTAGATCTAACGGCTCGATTTAACTTACCGCATACTATTTTTTCCCTACGACATATCTATGGAGGACTGCGAAATCCCAACCAACCTGCTAAAAGTAAGCATATGCAAATGGTCATGAAATATCCTGGACGGGATGTGTTTATAAAACAACTAATACCTCTCAAGGGGGAAGTACTATCAGAGCTTAAAGTATTGGATAAATTGTGGGAAGAAAATAATTTCCAAGCATTATTTGAATATATTTTTATTCCTACAATGATTCCTGTAAAAAAGCCTAAAAAATCAAAAGCTTTTCTTTTCACTACATGGCTAGTCCAAGCACCACTTGAACAAGGACTTTTTCATGATTTTTTAAAATTCAGCTATGAGGGCTTTTCCAAACTTGAGGACCTGATCTTATTGATTTTGCAAAATAAGCCTATTTTATCGGAAAATTATATTCAGACAATGAAAGATTCCCTTTCAATTCGTCACCAACGAGCTATTATGCAAGATGCAAAAGGATTCAAAGAATTGATTCAAAGAAA
>CAYPTZ010000268.1:0-5498 GCA_964413395.1 uncultured archaeon
TTTTGACATAGATAAGAATCGTTGCTTTATTGATGATGATTGTCAATATCCCAAATATTTTTTTACCCATCGCCCAGAATTTAAGAAAAAATGTCGTGAATTAAGAAATTGGATAAAAAATAATTTGATTGGAAATATAAACAATAATTAAGATAGATAATATAATATTATTATTGATTCCAAATGAGTTTAAATTTCTTATTTATTATTAAAACTTAAAATTCATTCAAAACTTTGGAGATTGACATGGTAGAAATAAATAATAATCACATGAAAGAAAAACTATATATTGAAAAAATACAAAATGGAACGGTTATTGATCATATTCACGCTGGCTTTGCATTATCAGTTTTAAAAATCTTAAGATTAGAAGGAAAAGAAGGAAAGCTAATTACTGTAGGGATAAATGTAAAATCAAATACTTCATCTAGTAAAAAGAAAGATATTGTAAAGGTAGAAAATACAATTCTTGATCAAAAACAGATCAATCAAATTGCCCTTATCTCTCCAAAATGTAAGGTTTCATTTATAAAGAATTATGATATTGTTAAAAAATTTGTAGTAAAAATACCAAACATGATTGTTGGAATAATAAAATGTCCTAATGAAAAATGTATAACGAATGTAGATCGAGAACCAGTGTTAACAGAATTTAAAATACTAGGAGAAGAGCCTTTAAAAGTAGCCTGCGATTATTGTGAACGTATTGTTTATAAAAATGAAATATTAAGAACTAGTTTTTGAAAATAATTTGAACACCGTAAAGCAAAATTTTTTTTACATTTTAAATTACAAATAAATAATTCTAAATATATTTCAAGTGATCATAGTGGTTAAAACAAAAAAACAAAAAGTGAAATATAGAGTCAAAACTAAAATAACACATCAAGAAATGGAAAAAAAGGAAAAAACGACAATAGAAGAGAAGTTCTATTGGACAAGAGCATTAATTTCCTTACTGTCAGCAATTTTTGGAGTTTTAGTTTTTAATTTAATTGGTTGGGGGATGCTATTATACCTTGTATTTTTTATGTTTGGTTGGCCATTCATACAAAGTTTTCTAATATTTAAAATACCATACATAAAAGAAAAATGGGATTGGAAACAAATCCTTAAAACAGGTATTGGAGTACATTTCTTTATTTTTATGGTAGTAAGTTCATTATTATTTACATATACCACATATCCAGATTGGGATGAAAGACTTTCAAATCCTGCAGATACCCATGGAATTATTGTTAATGATGAATTTGGATATATAGCAGATGGAGAAAATGGATTTTTAATTGTAAAATTAACAAATCAAACAGCTTCAAGTTTGGGAGAATATAAATCTACAATATTCAAAGTGTATCTATTCAAAATAATTATGCATATTTGAATGATAGTTCCCAAGGAATGATAATTTTAGATATATCGGATAAAACAAATCCAGTAAAGATGAGTAATATTTCTTTTTCATCAGAAATACAAGAGATATATGTTGAACAAAATATTGCATTCATTTTATTGAAAGGACAAGGCATTGTATTAGTTGATGTAATTAATGTGGAAAATCCAACAATAATATCTACAGTTGATACTGGGAATTATACTACCCTTGAAATTCATAATAAAATTGGATATCTAGGAAATAATAATTCCTTTCAAATTATGAACTTTACAAATACACAATCTCCTCAAATAATTGGGGAAATTGCTTTAGAAAATACAATTTACGATTTTGCAATCAATGATACCAATGTATTTCTTGCAGCAGGAACTCATGGTCTATTGACAGTTAATATTACAAATCCTTCCAGCCCTACATTAATTTCATCATATAATATATCAGAAAACTATCTTATGGATACCATTTCAACAGATGTAGTTATTGAAAATAATGTAGCTTATGTTTCAACAGGAACATATGGAATTGCATTTATTGATGTCTCTAATCCAAACAATCCAATAGCAATCGGAGAAGAATTATATAATACAATTGGAACTGCTGAATATTTAGAAATCGAAGATAATTATCTTTATATTGCTGATGGAAATAGAGGATTGACAATTATTAACCTATTAGAACCAGCACCAGCACCTGCAGAAGTTAAAGGCGGAGGAAATAAAACTGTTTCCTTTGGAATATATTGGGTACCAATCTCGATTATTACATCCTTAATCATTATCAGAAGGATAAAAAAAAGAAATTAATTTTTTTTTTAATATTTTTTAAAGAAATAAGGATTTTGAAATGTCATCTAATAACAATGTAAAACTTTTGAAAAAATCGATAAGCAATATTGATATTTTTGTGTTAGCCAATGAACTCAATTCAATTTTAGAGGATGGATTTATTCAAAATGTCTATGAAATTCCAAGCAAAGAAGGAAAAAATGTTTTATTAAAATGCAGAACTAAATCAGGAAAAAAAAATATCATTATTGATCCAAAAAAAAGAATAAATTTTACTGATTTCTCATATCCAGTTCCTCCATTTCCTTCACAATTTACTATGAGTTTACGTAAATTTATGAAAGGACGAAGAATTGAACGAATTTATCAATATAATTTGGATAGAATTTTAATTTTTCAGCTAAAATCATCAGAAGGAAATTCATGGAAATTTATTATTGAATTCTTTGGAGGAGGAAATTACATATTAGTGAATGGAGATAATCTTACAATAATTGCCAAAAGTTATAGAAAAATGCGAGAAAGAATGATTTTAGCAAAAAAACCCTATGATTTCCCGATTTCTGGAGAGATAGATTTATTAAATTTGAACGAAAAGGATTTTTTTGAAAAAATTCAAAAATCTGAAGGAGAATTAGTTCGCATTTTAGCTAGATCGTTAAATATTGGAGGATATATCGCAGAAGAAATATGCCATAGATCTTCAATTGATAAAAAGAAAAAAACCTCAGAGTTATCAGAAAAAGAATTAAAGATATTAATTAATTCATTAAAGTCGATTACAGATATTTTAATAAATAAGAATTATGCTCCTGTAATTATTTTAGATAAGAAAAATAATCCCATTGGATTTGAGCCTTTTCATCTAAATATTTATGAAGAATATCAAACTATAAAAAAAGAATCCTTCAATCAGACAATTGATGATTTTTTCTCTAAATTTGATTCTGATGATCTATTTAAAGGAGATGTAATTGAATCAAAACAGAAACTCACAAAAAATGAAAAAATCTTAAAAAAACAATTAGAAAAAATTGATGAATCAATTGAAATACGTAAAAAATCACTAGAACAAGGCCATTTAATTTATCAATATCTGAATCAAATTGATGCTTTAATTAACACAATTATGCTACAAAAGCGGGAAAATAAAAGAGATTGGAAAGAAATTTCTAACATATTAATAAAAGGGAAGGAAAAGCAGATCCCTGAATGCTTAATTTTTGACAGAATTTTCCAAAAAGAAGTAAAAATTCAAATTAATTTAGAGGGTTATTTATTTAAACTAGATTTGAAAAAAAATGCTATTGAAAATGCTAATTATATTTATCAAAAAGCAAAGAAAGCTACTAAAAAAAGAATTGGAGCAGAAAAAGCTGCAGAAAATACTAAGAAAAAATTAGAAATTCAATTAGAAAAACATGAAGAAGTTGAAGCAAGAAAAGCAATTTTAGTAAAGCGACCAAAACAAAAATGGTATGAAAAATATAGGTGGTATATATCAACCGATAATTTTTTAATTGTTGGAGGAAGAGATGCCTCTTCAAATGAAGTCATTGTAAAAAAACATATGAATAATAATGATTACTTCTTTCATACAGATGTAAGAGGGGCATCTGTTTGTATTATTAAAAATGATGAAAATCAAGAAATTCCAGCACAAACAATTAAGGAGACAGCACAATTTGCATCTTGTTATTCATCTGCGTGGAAGCAAGGATGGGGAAATGCAGAAATTTACTATGTATATCCTGAACAGGTCTCAAAATCTCCAAAATCGGGTGAATACTTAAAGAAGGGATCTTTTGTGATAAATGGTAAAAAAAACTACCTTACAAAACCTTACCTTGAAATTGCATTAGGAATTAAACTGATTCCCGTAAATGTAGATAATGAAGATAATCAGGAAAGTGAAAAGTCTCAAGAATATGAAGATAGTATTGAAAAGGTTACAATAAATGAAAAAAAAGAGATGGAAGATGATTTTAAAGAAGAAATTCAGTATTATCCTATGGTATTATCTGCACCTGCATCTGCAATTATAAAGCAAACAAGGAATTTTGTCAGATTAAAACCTTCAAAAAGTGGTGTAAAATCAAGTCAATTAGCAAAAAAAATACTCAAGAATTTTATCTCAAATTCATCAGAAGAGGAAAAAAAATGGGTTAGATTAACTTCACTGGATGATATTATTAGAATAATTCCATCAGGTATGGCAGATATTGCAAAAAAATAATATATTTTCATTCTTCTTCTTTTTTTTTTTCATCAAGGGATTCTAAATGATCTTCTATATTCTCTATTTTTTTTTCAATATTTTTAACTGCTATACTTAATGAGCTAAAGACTTTTTGTAGCTTATCTGCAACAGAACTAAATTTTTCAATACTTTTATATAATTCATCCTCATTAAGGTCAATTTTTTCGTTTTTTTCGTTTTTTTTTTCCATAATTATCATTTGTTAAATGTTATCTAGAAAATATAATGATGTTGTGAATAAACATATCTATTTTTTTTTTAATTTATTATTATGAAATTAATTACACTAAATCTACCTGAAGTATATATTAATGGGTTGGAAAAATTAGTTCAAGAAGATATTTATCCTAATAGATCAGAAGCTATTCGTAGTGCTATCCGAGATTTGATTAGAAGAGAAAAAGCATTTAATCCAATATGAAAAGTGGTTTAATTATTTAGATAAAAAAAAAAAAATTAGTTTTTAGCTAATTTTAGTAATTTTTTTTAATTTTTCCTTGAATGAAATACATATATGTTAATACCAAAGAAATCCCAATAACTGTATAAAAGAATATAGTTGATTCTGCGGTTGCTTGAGCGATAGAAATTATTATTAAAATCATCATTTCTTTAGATGTCATAATATCTCCAGTTAATTCCTTATAGTTCCCAATAGAAATGAAAGCAAATAAGAAAAATAACGTTATAGAGATAGATTTTATAATAACATCGATAATGTATAGCAGAGTTGGTCCAGTGGCATTATCCTCCATAGATTGCACTTCATCAGCAATTTTTCCTGCCCATGAAAGCATTCTTCCATTAAATAAGAATGAAATTATAAGAAATATTGCAGCCAAAATATAAGTTATTTTTGCTGAACTATACATGGAATTTTTCAATATTGTTTTCTGATTTTCTAAATCTCGAATTTTATCTTTTCGAGCTATGTTTTCTTTTTGTATTTTCGACATTTATTATTCCTCCATCCTTAATATACCCACTTTTGATTTGGATGAAATTATATATATTCCAAAAATTCCAAAACTAACAAATATTATTATGAAAATAATAAATA
>CAYPTZ010000269.1:0-5497 GCA_964413395.1 uncultured archaeon
CCATCATTAATTTTTGTTTTTTTATTTATTTTTATCAAATGGATTGATCTGGTTTTTTTTTATAACTATATAAAAATGTAATGCACAATAGATGAATATAATGATGATAGGTCAAAATATACATCCTCACAAATTTACATTAAAGTATCCAAAAAAAACTATGATACTTTTGGGATATTTTATACTATTACTATTTTTATTATTTGCTATACAAGATATATTTCGAGATAAAAATTTTTATGGAAATCCTATTTTTCGAATTTTACTTATTTTTTTTGCTTTAACAGCAGGGTTTGGATTATTCTATTTTTGTCAAAATCGTTTTGGAAAAAAAATGATATTTTCTGATCATGGGATTACTTTCAAAAAGTTTTTAAAAATCCAAAAAAATATTAGTTGGGAAGAGATATCCAAGCTTAAGTTCAAAATACTCGGATTTTCTGCATCTGATGCTGGTACTCTTGCAAGTCATGGTGTTTTAGCTTTAGCCCTCATTCCAAATATGGGTGAAATTGGACAATGGAAGGTTACCATTATTGGGACTGATTTTGAAATGAAACTCAATTTATATCATATTCCATTTTCATTTATTAACTATATTAATCCGATTGTTTATAATTTTTCAAAAATGAAATATCTAAATTATCAAGATTTTAAAAATAAAAAACAGAAGGAGATAGAATGGATTTGGAAGCTAAATGGGAACGAAGAAGAAAAAAAAAGCACGTTAGATTTTTTAAATGATATTCCTGATAATTTGCTTCAAGAAATAAAAACAAGAAATCCAGAATAATGACATTCTTAGAAAAAAGAATATATCAAACTATTTCCCTTTTTTTTATAATAAGAAAATAATTGATATATTTTCTTAAATTCGTCATTAGATAGAGTATTTTGCAGTATATGTGAATTTAGAGATTGAGTGTTAAATTTTAGTATAATCTCTGGATGAAGTGATATAAAATCCAAATACTTATGAATACTTTATATTCTTCAAGTTAATTCAACATAGTTTTTCATTTCGGAAATTTGTAAAAAAAAAAAACTCTCTCACTTGACTTTTAAAGGATTAATTCTGCTATATGATGTTTTTTCTATTTTTTATGGTTGAAATATTTTACTACTATCTCATCAGACTTTTGTTAAAAAAATAATGTTATTGTAAATTTGAACTCATTTTTGAATATTTAATATAAATTCTGATGATATTGCCTAATTATTCGAGTAAATCTTTAGGATTATGATATAAAATATTTTAAAATGATGAAAAATATAATAATTTCAAAAGTTATTTTATTTATCTCAAAATAATTTGTGGAAAATTTATTAAGATAATATAACACACTTTGTTTTAAGTATGACAGATCAAGAAAATGGTTCAATTGAAAATGGAGAAAATGTCTCAGAGGAAAATCTTAAAGCAAATAAGATAGAAAAGATTAAATCCGGAAAAATTAATTCAACCTATAATTCCAATTTAAAACGAGCTAAAACAACCTCTGATCTTCTTAAAGCGAAGGAATTAATTCAAGATAATATCGAATTATATTCATCAAATTCACCTAATCTTCCAGAAAATGGATTATCTATCATGAAAGAAGAAATTAAAAAAATTGATGAGATGATATATTCATTAAATACTCAGATAGAACAAGGTTTGAAGAATTTTACTTTACTTTTTGATTCTCAAAATTTTAAAGAAGCTAGAGATCTTATAATTAGTTTAAAAAAAATAATTAAATCCAATGGATTAGTCGATTCTTTAGAAAAATCTGATGCTGCACTGAAGAAAGCTGATGAAAATATTTTAATTCTTTCGACAATTGAAAAATATTCTGATTCCATTGATAAAAATATATTAGATGCTGACGTTCTTAGGAAATACTATTCATTAAAAACTATCTCAGAAAAAATTGATAGTTCTATTCATCCATTTGTAAAAGATAGTGTTCAAAAGAAAATGAATATTTACTTTAACTATTTAAATGCGAATAATATTGAAATAACTGAATTGACAGTAGGAAAAAAAGTAAATAATTGGTTAAAAAACCGTAAAGAAAATACAAATATTAAGAAGGAAAATAATAAATTTAAAAAGCTTCTTTCGGAGGTAATGAAATGGGATAATCTTGCTGAAGCTCAAGAAAAATTAACCACTGCTCAAAACTTCATCAAACTTCACCCTAATGTTATTTCTAAAGATAATATTGATAAATATGATCATTGTTTCGAGGAAACAACTGCAATAATTGAAGAATTGAACGCTGAAACTCAAAGACAACTAAATTCTACAAAAGAACTACTAAAGAGTTTTTATTTCATTGAAGCTAGCAGTCAAATTCAATATTTTCTTGAAAAATTAAATACTTATCAGATTACCGATTTAATTGAAAAAATTAATAAACAAAATGAAGTTTGCCAAGCAAATTTAGCAATTTTTACTAATTTTAAGTCTATTGAAAAAATATTTAAACAAAACGATTATCTTGGCGCTTTTAAGGCTATGAAAGATTTATTAAAAGAGATTGAATCAAAAGAAAAAATTGATCTAATTTTACAATCTTTACATGATGAAATTGATGAATTCTCTAAAGTAATTGATAAAAGTCGTGAAGAAGGAGAACAAATTCTACGAAATGAATTAATTGCTTTAAAAACTCAAGTAATGGAACAATTGAATATTGATATTATTCTAAATCAAGTGAAAAAGCAAAAATTAATCGCAGAAAAACAAGAATATAGTAACTTTCTCAAACAGCATTCTCAATTCGTAAAAGAATTAACTGGAAATCAAGAATTATATAATGAATTTAAAAAAATTTCAGGATTATTATCAGATGAAAAATATGGAGAAGCAGACAAAATTTTATCTGCTATCGCTGAAAAACTAAAAAAACCTGAAATTTTATATTATTCTAAGTTAAAAGATGAGATTCAAAGTACTCAAACAAAGTTTGATGAAATATTTGAAACTGAAAAAACTAAGATCAACAAGAAAATTGAGCAGATCTCGAAATTATTAAATGAAAATCTTGATATCGGAGGTTCAAATGAAATTTTAAAGATGGCACTAAATCGTGTCAATTCAACAGGTTTGAAAAGATTAACTACTTTACTCGAAGGATCAAAAAACCAAATTCAATTAAACCAAGAGGCTATTAAAGAACAACTTGATGTTCAATCTATTTTCAGTGAAGGAGATATCAAAGAAGCTTATAAAGAATGCAAAAAATTAGGTAATAAATTATCAAAAGGATCTAAAAAATTTGGTTATAGCACTCAATTAATTTCATCTGTAAAAAAATTAAAAGAACAGATTGAAATTGGATTAAAAGATGGAGTTGAAAAACTTGAATCCGATTTTACAAATGTTCAAACTAAAATTAATTCTACCCAAGATTTTTCAGAAATTATTGATTTATTAACAAACTATGAAATTAGAGCTACAAGATTAGGACTCGAATCAAAAATTACGGAAATTCATATTGTCAATGTCCAATGTCAAAGAAATCAACAAGTTATGAATGAATATAGACTCCTAGATTCAAAATATGAGAATCTCGATGATTTTGCAGAAACTTTGAAACAAATAAAAAATTTATATCTTAATGTTGCAGTTGATGAACAAATATTTCCTCATGTACTTAAAGCAGTGGAAAAATTAGAAAATAAAGTATCAAAAGGGTCTAAAGAAAGAGAAACAAGGATGAAACAAGCTTTAGACTCCATTATACATAATGAACTAAATGTTTTGAATTTTGAACTTGGAAAAAAATCTTTAGAAAATCTTAAACAAACT
Source organism: uncultured archaeon (assembly GCA_964413395.1). Lineage (GTDB taxonomy): Archaea > Asgardarchaeota > Lokiarchaeia > Sigyniarchaeales > Promethearchaeaceae > Lokiarchaeum. Next base: position 3,800 of record CAYPTZ010000269.1, read on the forward strand.
GCAATAGGACTTGTGGTAAAAGAAATATTACCTGAAATAAAGAAATATATTGATATTTGTAATAATCATCAAAAATTACTATTTAGTTTAGAAGACATAACAAATAAATCAACTCAAGGAAATTTAATTGAAGCTAAAAGAATGATTGCTGGGTTACAAACTGCAGTATTTCAATATAAAGGCATAATCATCACTCCAATGCGAAATAAAATTGATGAAATGGCAAAAATTATCGAAAATCAGCTTTCTTCTGAAATAACATCAATGCAAAAAAGGTTAAAAGAATTAGTCTTAATAATTGAAAATAAAAAGGCAGAATCAATCTATGAAGAATTATTAGCTCTTCAAAAAAAAGCAAAATATTTTGGAAAAGATGCAATAGATTCAGAAATAGAGAATCTGATAAAGCTTTGCTATCTTCAATTTTCTCCTGCCTTACAACAAAAATTGAAGAAACAAGCCGCTAAGGAAAAAAATCAAGTATCTACCACTTTTGCTTCCACTGAATCAAAATTTAATGAGGAAGGAACACTTATAGAAAAATATGTTCCCGCAACACTAAAATATTCTATTCCTATAATTGATGAAGATATTGTTCCTGAGTTTAAAAATCTTGATGAAAAACGTGATTTTAAACGAAAAGTCGCTCGAAATATACGTGTTAAAGTTCATAAACCTCCTAAAGTTGAAGAAAACCTAAATAATTCTGTGCGTTCCTCTTTTACTCGACAAAAACTTCAAAAATATTCTCGCCAAATTAACAAGCCAGAAAAAAGGAATAACACTGAAAAATGTTTCTCATGTGGTGCTCAACAAAAAACACCAAACGAAAAATTCTGTTTTTTTTGTGGAAAAACTATTCATTAGTTCATTTAATAAAAAGGGGTTTTTCTTTTTTTTTGTCTTTTTCTAAAAATATTGAAATAAGTATAAATATTTTTAAGCTCTATTCGAGAAAGAAATAATAAGGATATGTCATCAAGCAATTTTCCACTTTCAAATAAATTAATCGAAGGATTTTTGTATGAATTTTTAAGTGACTGGAAGTCATTAGAGGAGATTTTTATTGGGATTTTAAAGCGATTTGGAGAAGAAATGTGTATTCCTTCTGTCAAAAGCAAAAATGGTCAAAGTAAATATCAACATAAGACAGAGGTTTTACTATTTCGAGGTCTTAAAAATAATATCTATGAAAATGATGCGCAAAAATCGAAATATCGGCGAATTTAAAACGATTTATATTTATTTTTTACAAATTTTCTAAAATTTTACATTGACAATAATAATTTGGTTATTTATTCAATTATTCATTGAATTTTTGTATATTAGAACTATATGATAGTTTTATATATACGAAAGTAAAATAGAGAATATGGGAAGTATTAGTCATACAAAATATACATATCTTTGTCCGCATTGTGGTGAATCGAGGAATTCTTTGGATCATATTCCTATATGTAAAGTGTGTGGGGAATTTTATTGTAAAAAGTGCGAAGAGAAAAGTGTGTGTTCTAGTTGCCTTGGAAAACTAAATGCTGAACAAAAAAAAATATTCAATAAAAAAGGCAAAAAAACCAAAATACTAACACAAATATTTAGAGAAATATACGGGCCTAATTTTATCCTTGCTAGAGAAAGAACGGATTATAAAGATGAAGTAATGGCTGTTGCTAAAAAAATATGGGATAGAACCGATGG
>CAYPTZ010000270.1:0-5492 GCA_964413395.1 uncultured archaeon
TTATCAAATTAATCTCTCTTTTTTGTCACTCTATCTATTTTTTAGTAAGTAAATCTATATAATATTTATGGGATTTTTAAAAAAAATTGGGAAATTTTTATTCCTCTTTCCATTATTTATTGCTTTAATAATTACTATTTCTGGACTAGCTGACCCAAACAGTAACAATTGGTGGGTTTTAACTGTCATCTTTTTAATTCTAATTTCATTTGTTACAGGTTTACCAGGAGCAATACTGGTTTTAATTGATCAAAAACGAGAAAAAAAGAAAGAAGAGAAAAAAGCTGATGAAGAAGATATTGGATTTGAAAGTTTTGTTAGTTAAAAAAATTCAAATAAAATTTCTTTTCAATATTAGATATTTACTATTTCTGATTCATTTATGTTCTTTTTACTTTTTGTTTTAATTTCTTTTTTTCTATCATATTTGGCTGGTTTCACATAACCCAAAGCAATTATTAATAAGGTCCCCAATTCGACTAATTCTCCAACCCATGTTAAACCCCAATTACCTGCACCTAAACCAATCCATAATGGTCGTATTATTTGAGAGACTATGTATAAACTCCAACCTAATGCTAAATATAAAGAATTTATCTGAGGTAATCGACGATTGATGTGAATAATTACAAAACTGATGACAGAAAGAAGAATAATGGGAAAAGCCACTAATGAATTCACAATTAAAATCTGAGAATATGTGTTGACAAGAAAAACACTCAAAATGCTCATTGTTATCCAAGTTATACTTATTATTATTTGCGTTCTTTTTTTTTCACTAAACCATATAATTAGCATTAATATCAGCAAGGGAATAACAACGATAATGGGACTAATTAGAAATCTAATCTTAACAATCAATAAAAAAATCGGATCGAATTCAGATTGAGATGCCAAATCGGCCGTCCCATCCACTATTGAATATAGCACAATATCATATATTTTTCCAATAGCATAAATAAAAAATGTTACTGACATTAAAAACGGAAAATCTGTATAATATTTTTTATTTTGTGCTAACCATTTCCGAAGTAAAAAAAAACCAACAGCAAATAATGTTATTGCTTTTATAAATGTAATAACAAACAATAAAATAATATTAAGTTCCATTTACATAACTCCTCAAACTTGTATCCAAGAAGAATGTATTTAAACTAATTAAAAAAATATTTTATGTTTCTATGTTTCTTCTGGTAAAACAAAAGTAATCTCAAATTTTTGGGCAGTTGCTTGATAAAATTTCATTCTAATATTGTAATCATTCAATTTTTCTTCGGCAACGAAAACTAAATCATTTTTCATGAGATCATCTAAATGACGTTTTATGGTTCCTGGATTAATATTGGTTTTTTTCTTAATTTCTTGTATTGTCATCGCTTTCTTTAATAAAAGATTGATGATTAATCGTTTTTTTTCATGTAAAAGTGTCAAAACAAGGGAGGGATCTGAAATCAACTGTTTTTCAAGTATTTTTCTATTGGTTTTCTTGCTACTTATACTATTCTTGCTCATTTCTATCCACTCTTTTTTCTTTACATATATTACATTTTTTATAAAGGTTTAAACCGTTCAAATTCAATATTTCGATATAGTCCTGAGGCAAGTAAAGTCATCATAGGGAATTGGAATATTGCGACAAAAAGCATATATATAATCCAAATTGGTAAAATCCAATTATAAACATCATAATAATACATTAAAGTAAAACTAATAATCATCCCAGGGATAACGAAAATAAGGAAAAATAAACCCCAAGTTATAATTACTCGCTTTTTATTTACACGAAATATTCTTGTACTTTCAATAAAACTATTCTTCAAATTTCCTTGATATGTTAAACTTGGAAAGGTATGGATGAAAAAAATAAACATTATGAAAGTAAATACTAAAAGTATTATCATTAATAGGACATATAAGTAAATAGGAAGTATAGTTTCTTCCAAAAATGCATTTCGATAAGATACGGGCCAAACTAAATTGGGTCCTTGTGTTAATAAGGTCAAAATTGGATATTGCCACCAATACTTTTTATAATACTTAAAAGACCCTCTAAATTCTGCATACATCTCTCCAGAAGATACAATATCATTTGCGAGACCATGTTGACAACTCAAAAAACCATAAAATACCCATAAAAGAAGTAATCCTACAAAAATTACAAAGATATTTGGTCCCTTCTCATGATGATCTTCAATTATTTCAAAGGAAAATGAGGGATTGAGTATTAAAATGAAAATGATTATGATTACTAAAAATATTATACCCAAAATGAATGCTAATAAAGCAAATATTTGAGTACTTAAAAATGCTTTAAAATTTTCTCTCAATAATAGCCAAGCGTTTCTAAAATCTCGTTTTGTCTCCAAAAAAGTATTTGAGTTTTTTGTAGGAGTCATATTAATTCATTATAGGTATTCTTTTTCTTAAGATTTTCTTAAAAAAAAAAAAAATGAAATGCATTTACATCTGAGAACTTTGTTTTTTCTTATATCGTAAATATGCTAATGTTAGACAAATGATGGAATAGATAATACTTCCAATAATTGCACCTGTAGCACTTGGAGTTATCCATGCCCTCAAATCACTTCCAATCTCATTATGGCCAGGTCCCATTTGAAATTGAGGTGTTCCAAATCGAGCATCCCCAATTGGCATGTTAAAGCAGGCAGTAATAATATTTCCATAATATGTAATTACGAAAAAGGGTTCCCAAGTTACTCCTGTGAACATTAAAAGTAATTGAAGCAAGCTAAAAACCATTAAAATCATGATTATTCCCATAATCATAGCTGAGGCAACTCTATTCATTAATGCACTAAATAAGATCAAAAAGGAGAACATTAAAAATGCATATAATAAAGCCCATCCAAGTGAAGACCAAATTACTTTAGGTATTCCCCCATATTTAATTAATGTAGTTGTTGCAATTAGTAAATAATAAAATCCAACACTTAATACTACATAAGTATAACGCGCAATAATTCTTCCGATTAGTAATCTATCTTTTGGTATTTTAGGAAATAGAAGATTGCCTGTTTGTTTTTCAAAATCTTCTACAATAATCCCTCCTCCAAAAGTCACGGCTATAATCAGTATTAAGAAAGTTATCATATCTAAATATCCTTTGAAATAATCTGCAGGATCTTCAGGAGATAATATATCTTGTCCTTCGCTTATTAAGTTTATAATCAGAAATAAACCAAAAATAATTAGAGAAGTTATTAACATCCCCTTGAATTTGGAATAATTCTTTTTATATTCAAATTGAATAGTTTTTTGAATTTGAATGACTTTACGTTGAGTTCCAATTTTTATTTTTTCATTCATTATCATTTCTTCATTAATTGAAGATTTTGTTTTTTCTAATAATGTAGCATTCATTTTTTTTCACTTTACCCCTCGATTGAAATTTCTTCTTCTTTAGTTTTTATTGATTTTTGACTTTTAATCTTAGCGAATGATTCATCTGAATCATTAACAAATTCTAAATATAAATCTTCTAAAAGCCCCGCTTTTGGAACCGAAAAATCAGTAATTTCAATATTTTCCAAAATAAGCTGCTTTAGAATATTTTTTTGGTTTTCTGGAGAGCCATTAAATTGAATCTCATAGATTCCTAAAGTTGAATCAAAAGTTATTATATCATTAATGCTAATATCTAAACCAGATAATGGCCTAACGATTTTTTCCAAAGATTCAATATTTTTTTGTACTTTGTCTTCAGAATCATTAAATAGCTCAATATCGATTACGCTTCGCTTAGCTTTAGCCTCAAGATTATCTAGAGTATCACAAGCAACTATTTCTCCATGTGAGATGATTGCAACTCTATCAGCAACTTCAGAGACTTCATAAAGCAAATGACTACTTAAAAAGATTGTTTTACCTTGTGCCTTTAACGATAAGATAAATTCTCTTATTTCACTACGAGCTTTTGGATCTAAACCAGTATGAGGCTCATCTAAAACAGCAATTTGGGGATCATGTACAATAGCAGAGATTATTCCAATTTTTTGTCGCATTCCCTTAGAAAAAGTTCCTGTTTTTTTATCTATCCAATCCGATAAACCAACCATTTTTACAACTTCTTCAACTCTTTGGTCAATAAATTTAGTAGGATACCCTTTTAATTCAGCAAAATAACTAAGTATTTGCCTTGGAGTCATTTTTTCATAGAAGAAAGGATTTTCAATTAAAAAACCAATATTATCTAATAGATAATCTTTATTTTTCACATCCAATTTTTCAAGTTCCCCATTTCCTTTAATTAAAATCTCTCCACTACTTGGATTGATCAGTTTTGCCATCATTTTCATAGTTGTTGATTTTCCAGCACCATTTGGACCTAAAAATCCTAATACTTCTCCTTTATAAATATCTATAGAAATATTAGAAACAGCTGTAAAATCTCCAAATTTCTTAGTAACATTTTTAAATCGTACAACTACATCAGATTCATTATATTTTTTTTCCATTTTTTTCCACTATTTGAAAGATTAACCTTTTTTTTTTAATAATTAAGATTATTAATATAATAAAGAAATTAATAGTTATTAAATATTTTGCATTATTGCAAAATATAAGAAAAAGGATTTCATTAAGAAACAAGATATAAAATGAATTAAATTAACTATTATTCAATATATATCTTGTTTTTGTTCTAAATTATTATATATTTCTTATTTTTATAGATATTAAACACATGATTACTAAGAACATTTTATTTTGCATTAATGCAAAATATAAATAATTAAAGTAAATCTACAAATATAATATTTTGCATTAATGCAAAATTGATAAACTATCCCAAAAAATGGTTTTTAGAAAAAATTAGAAATTTATTAAATCAAGTTAAAAAAAAATTTGATATCAAAAAGTAAGAAATTAAAAAATTGAAAAATTCAAATATGAAAATTCCATGATCGTATCAATCCAATAGGAAATTTTATTGATTTTGTATCATTTTTTTATTTATATTTTTTTGGAGTGTTATTCAAAATTGAGTGAAAAAATAGAAGAAAAAATTCGGGAATATGAAGACAGACTTTCAAGAACTCAAAAAAATAAAGCAACACAAAAAGCAATCAATTATCAAAAAGCTCAGATTGCTAAACTCCGAAATCAATTAGTAACTATTGCTTCCAGAAAAAGTGGAGGAGGAGGAGGTTTTGGTGTTAAAAAACATGGCGATGCAACTGTGGCTTTTATTGGATATCCAAGTGTTGGAAAATCTTCCTTACTCAATTTATTAACTCGAGGAGATACAAAATCTAAAGTAGCCTCCTATGATTTCACAACAGTTAATGCCATTCCAGGAATGATGGATATTGAAAAAGCAAATATTCAGCTGGTAGATCTTCCAGGAATTATTCTTGGAGCCGCATCAGGGAAGGGAAGGGGTAGAGAAATATTAGGTTGTGTTCGCTCAGCGGAGTTAGTTTTAATTTTAATATGTTTTCAACCAGATGGTTCTCTAAATTTTGATGATTTAA
>CAYPTZ010000271.1:0-5479 GCA_964413395.1 uncultured archaeon
TCTACGGGGTCTATATTTAGAGTATCTGCATCTATATCAGCAAATATTGGAATTGCCCCATTAAATAAGATGGAATTAGAAGATGCAATGAATGTGTAGGGGGTTGTTATAACTTCATCCCCCGGTCCAATCCCTAAAGCAGTCATTGCAATATGTAATGCACAAGTTCCATTACAAATTGCAGAAACATAATTTGCTCCAGTAAATTTTGCGAATTTTTCTTCAAATGAAAAAGCATTTTTACCTTCAATTAGATGTTTGCTTTTTACAACTTCTATTACTGCATCCAATTCTTCTTGGGCTATATTAATATCTACTACAGGAATATCCTTTTTTTTATTATTCATATAAAAATTTCTAATATTGGAAATAATTTTAATCTTCCATTGTTGAAAAAATATGAAAATGTTCAAATCTGGTTATTTAAAAATTTTTCATTAAAAATAGATGAATAATCTCGAATAATAAGATTTTATTTCGATAATTAATTCTTTAATTTGTAATTAGAGGTTTAGCTGACATTGACACTTTCGGAAAATTCTATCGATGATATATTTTCAAATGTTGGAATAGATTCAATTGGCTTTTATTCTCCAAATTTTTACTTAAACTTAGAAGAATTAGCAAAAATTAGAGATGTGAATCCAGATAAATATAAATTTGGATTAATGGCTAATGAGATGAGATTTTCAGATTATGGTGAAGATTGCATATCTATTGGATTGAAAGCAGCATATAACTCATTATTAAGGGGTAATATTAATGTTAAAGAAATAGATGCGGTTTTTGTAGGAACTGAGGCATCAATTTATTCAGTGAAATCAATTTCAAATATTTTCAAAGATCTTTTAGGAATTCCTAAACATTGCATTACCCAAGATATTTCTAACGCATGTGCTGCAGGAACTCTTTCAATAATGAATGCAATTGGAATGATCGAATCAGGTATAATTAATAAAGCACTAATAATCTCAGTAGATATTTCAAAATATGATTTGAAAAGCCCAGGAGAACCCACACAAGGTGCAGGAGCTTTAGCTATGATAATTTCAAGAAATCCTCGCATTGCAGTTTTTGGAAAACATTTTGGAAAAATATCTGGAAATATTAATGATTTTTTTATACCTAATGGAGAAGATAATGCTCAAGTATTTGGCCAATATAGTGTTCAAACTTACTTGAAAATGCAATTAGAATCATATGATAATTTAATTGACCAAATTGGTAAATATTATGCTGATTATTATATTTTTCATTCACCCTATTCAAAGTTACCCTTAAAATTGATGCAAAAACTTATCGCATTAAGGGCTTTAGATAATATTGATGTTATAATGAAGCATAAATATAATGAATCTTTTTATTTAGACGAAGTTCCATATTTTAACACCCTTTCTAAAGATTTTCTTATCAATGAAGAAATCAAAAATAAATTAAATTCATTAAATTTATCTCCTAATAAAAGAAAAATTGTTGAAAATTGGATATATAATAAAATTAGAAATACTTTTTTACCTCCTTTACAAGTTTCTTCAACTTTTGGAAATCTGTACTCTGCATCGATATGGACGGAGTTTATGTATGTTATTGAAAATTGTGTTCAAGCGAATGATACAATATACTTTGGTTCCTATGGATCTGGTGCAATATCAGTTTCGGGATTATTGAAAATTCAGCCTAAATTTATGGAAGTCTTATCAAATTCAATGAAACTATCATATTTTATGCAAAATAAAACTCAAAAAACTGTTGAAGAATATGAAAATTTAAAAAATAAAACCGAAGATAATGAAAAATATATTTGGGTAAAAATGACCCCTATTCATGAAAAGCAAAAATTTGGTTTCAATTTAAGGTATTGCAATGAAGGATGTAATTTAACACTTCTTAATGGATTAAATAATTGCCCAAAAGGTCATAACGGGAATAAATTAATTTTCTTTCCAATATTAGGTAAAGCAAATATTAAAAAGAAATTTATTGAAGGCGATATTAGTCCTTTATTCGATGGATATGTTCTAATGTATAATAATCCAGATCATAATTCAACAAATCTAGTTGAATTTGAAATGAGAAGATGGAAAAATACAAAAGAATCCAATCCAAAACATGGTTTATTAAATTGGATCCCTATTTATCGATATGTTGATGATAGCCCATATCTTTCATTAGCTACAAATGAAATACCTTCAAAAGCTAGAATTTCAGAATCATCTGCCGAATATAGTTTTTAATTTTTCTATTTCTTGGAAGGATCATTATGGATAATGAAATATTAAAAAATGATTATCATTCCATTATAGATTTTTTAAATGAAAATGGTTATATTCAACCAATTTTACCAAATAATCTAAAAATTATTAAGTCTGAAGGAGAATTATTTTCAATTGCTTATCCAATTCAAGGATTGCTAAAGTATCATGGCCTTTCAAACAAATATCACAGGACAGCATATTTTCCAAGCATATCATTAAATAATGATGTAGTATTTACAATTACGTACCTTAAATTCTCTAAAAACCTAAAATCGGACAAATTTATCTTTAACGGTAAAGAAATTTTGGAAAAAACAAGAGAATTCCAAAGAGTTGTTCATCAATTAAATTTTATTCGTTCTTATGCAAATTTTTCTACAAAAGCAATAATAATTTCAAAAAATCTAATGAAAGATACAAATGACATAGCTATTGGAAAGGGATTAGGTACATCTGCATCTGGTGGAGCTGCGATAGCTCATTGTGCTGTAGAAATTCTCTACGAAAATACTATTAATAATCAACAAAAAAACATGTTAAAGAGTATTTTTTCAAGGTATTTAGCAGGCTCAGGTTCAAGAAGTAGTGTAGGGGGAATTGGATTATGGCTGAATTATCCAAATATTGACCCTATGAAAAGTTACTCCCTTCGATTAGATAAGGAATCTAACAAATCATTCATCAATTCTATTGACTTAATCACAATTTCTATTCCAGCAAATATAAAAACGGAACAGGCTCATGATATTGCACCACTTTCCCCATTTTTTGAGGAATGGTTAAAACTACGAAAAAATCAAATAATCGATTTTATTAGTGGTTTAATTGAAAATAATTTCAATAAAATTGGAAATCTTACTGAAAATGACACTTTAAACTTGCATTCTATTACTATGACTGCTCCAATAGAAAAAAGCTTAATCGTCTGGGAACCAGACACAATTAAAATTATGCATTTAGTTAGAAAATTAAGAAATCTTGGCATCCCAATTTATTTTTCAATAGATACTGGTCCTTCTGCAGTATTATTAACTCAATCCACTTATTCCCAAAAAATTATCAAAGAACTTACAAATATTAATCCAAATTTCTCAATTTCGATTGGAAAAATTGCTGGTCCAAGCAAAACTATCGACCCTAATACAAAAGAAGCAAATTTATTATTTGAAGACCTCCAACGTTATAACAAGTGATTTATTTGAAATCAAAAATATCTGGATTTTATAAAAATTGTATTGAAGATCGACAATCAATTATTCAAGAATTAACTAAATTAACTGATAAAGAACTCAAAATTTTAAAAAATTATGGATATTTTACCTCAGAACAATTAGATAGCTTTATCGAAAATACAATTGGTTCTTATCAATTACCGATAGGTATAGCAACAAACTTTCTAATAAATAATAAAGAGTATTTAATTCCAATGGTGACCGAAGAACCATCCATTATTGCAGCAGCTAGTAATGCTGCACGTTTTGCACGAAAATATGGAGGTTTTAAATGTGAACCAGTAGAATCAATAATGATTGGACAAATACAAATATCAAAAATAAACAGCTCTGAAATTAATACAATTTCAGATTTCATTATTAAAAATAAAGAAGAATTATTGAATTACGTAAATTCTAAGGATAAAATACTTCATTCCTTAGGAGGAGGTGCAATTGATCTCCAAATCAGGAAAATCAATACAATTAACGGAACGATGATAATTCTTCATCTTTTAGTTAATGTTTTAGATGCAATGGGAGCTAATGCAATAAATACAATGGTTGAAGGATTGGCAAATAAAATTCAAAATAAAATACCGGGAAGTATTGGTTTGAAGATTATATCCAATTATGCAATTCATCGTATCGCAAAATGTAAAGCAATTTTTGATACAGAAATATTAGGTGGCGATGAAGTTGTATTAAAAATATTAGATGCCTATGCTTTTGCAATGGCAGACCCATTTAGAGCAGTTACTAATAATAAAGGGATAATGAATGGAATTTCTGCTTTAGCTACAGCTACAGGCAATGACACTCGTGCAATAGAGGCAGGTGCGCATGCTTTTGCGAGTATTAATTCTAAAAATAATCAATATTGCAGTTTAAGTAAATATTATCTGGATGAAGAAAATCGATTAAATGGTGAACTAATAATTCCTATGCCTATTGCAATCATAGGAGGAATTATTAAAAAACACCCATTAACTCAAATTGCACTGAAAATATTAGGAGTAAAATCATCAGAAGAACTGTCCCAAATTGCCGTTGCAGTTGGTTTAGCTCAAAATATAGGTGCATTAAGAGCTTTGGCTTCAGAAGGAATTCAAGCAGGCCATATGAAACTTCATAATAGGAAATTTGATTGTAAGGATTGAATAAAAAAATGACAATTTTCGCAAAGGCCCCAGGAAAATGCATTCTTTTTGGAGAACATGCTGTTGTTTATGGATTTTCCGCAATTTCTTTTGCAATTAATCTATTTTCTACCTGCAAAATAAAAAAACAAACCCAGAAAGGAATAAACTTAATTTTAAGAAATCAAAATTTCTCTGAATATTATATTTCATTAGAAATGATGAAAATTCAAATTCCTCAGAAATATAAGCAGATCCCTGTTGGTTTGGTAATTTTCAAAGAAAAGTATCATATTAAAATAGATAATATCTCAATAGAACTATATTCTGAATTATGGGAAGGAGCAGGATTAGGTTCTTCTGCGTCAATTGCTGTAGCATTATCTTATGCTTTGAATTTATTTTATAATCTAAGTTTATCAAAAAAAGAAATTTCTCAGATGGCTTATGAATATGAAAAAGTTGTTCATGGATCTCCATCAGGTATAGATAATGAAATATGTACATTTGGAGGAATAATTAAATTTAAGGGTAAAACGATTGAATCTTTTAAAGCAATAAATCTTCCTCTATTAATTATATATTCAAATGAAATTCATAATACAAAACAAGCAATATCAAATGTCTTAGAAAATAAATTACACAATCCGGAAAAGGTAAACAAAATATTTTCTTCAATTGGAACCATCTCAGAAGAAGGTATTAAATCATTATTGAACCAAGATATCAATAAGTTAAAATATTTAATGAAAAAAAATCAATTTGAATTGAATGAACTTGGACTTTGCACAAAAAATATTAGAGAAATATTAAATATTGCAAAAAAATATGATGATATTGGAATAAAAATTACTGGAGCTGGCATGGGAGGTTG
>CAYPTZ010000272.1:0-5478 GCA_964413395.1 uncultured archaeon
ATATGTTATTGTTTTATGATTTAGATTCATTCTTTTTGCAATAATATTTTGATAGTATCCTGGATTATCTTTGATTAATTGTAAAATTTCTAATGTAGTCCGACTTTTCTGTAATTTTAAATCTAATTTCGATATAGGATTTTCATGGATATATAGATAATAGAGTAAATATTGCCCTACTCTTTCTTTTCGAATAATTTTAAAAGTTTCTAAGATATCCAAATGCCATGCTAAATTACCGGGCGAAGTAACTACTTCCCGAAGAAGCTCATTAAAATGAGTTCCTGGATTTTCTAATATATAATTGATTATCTCATTTCGTGTTTCATTTTCGAGAACTTGTTCCATGCTAAGTTTATGAGCGCCTTTATTTATTGGTAAAAATCTATTCAATAAATAATCTCTATATTCGCTATTGGTCAGTATGGAGCCAAAAATTAATGAAATTAAACCTATTGCAATTAGCACATAAAATAGTGTTGAACTAAAAAATGATATTTTATTTTCAGTAAAATATACAATGGATAATGATATATTTCCCTCTGATAAGTCGGTAGATAATAAATCAGTTTGAATCAAATCTCCATTTTGTGTTGAAGGTAATATTTTCCACGTTTGAGAACTTTCTTCAAATATTGCCCAAGAAATATTGTATCCATTTGGAATATTAATTCCGAATTCCGAATTGATTTGAGAGAAAATTGAAATTGAATCAAATTTTCCTTCAAAATTTAAAGAATAAAATGTATCATATGAATATTTTATGTAATAATCTTCAATATTATTTGAATTTAGGGTTCCAATTGAAGTTAAAATTTTATTATTTAACATTTGATTTTGATTTATTCCTGGAAAATTGTTCATAGTAGGATTATATTTTTTCATCTTTTTTGAAGGATAATTGATAAAATCTTTTTCAGCTTTGAAGTTCACATTTATTGAATCACTATTATTAATTTCTATTCCAAAAAATCTATTTCGTAGTGATTTTTCAAATTCTAAATCTAAAGTGACATTTGATGAAGTACTACAATTGAAAATAAGATTATTGAGAAATTTATATTGATACATCCCTCCTTCTGCGGATTGAAAGATATTTTGTTGTGTTTGATTATCAAAGGGGATTTGATTTTGGAGTAATTGTGATTGAGGAAATATATTAATTGAATCAATATTTGAAGGATTCGAGTAACCAGTAGTCGCATATGAAGCAATCGGACTAAAAATTGCTAAGGAAAAAAGGAAAAATGAAAATATTCGATATGTAATTTTTGATGAACCAATTTTTTTCATATTAATTCGCATTTTTTTTTTTATAAAAAAAGGGTTGGGAAATAGACTATTATTTTTTGATTTTTTTGTTAACAACTATTATTGTTCCTACTATCGCAATACCTATAAAACCACCGATCATTGTATATCCTGGTAATCCGTTAGCTTCATCTTCAGGGGTTAATACCGTCCAAATTGAAAAATGATTTGTAGTTGCAACAATTTCTCCATCAATATAGATAGATTCAACCAAGACAAATTCTTCTGTAATATTATTATAGTAGGCCCAAGTTGCATTTCTATCTTGTGTTTTTAATTTTAATTGAGCATTTATTTCACAATCTTTGTCTAAAGAGAGATTAACCATGAATTTTTCTTTATACTGATATTGGTTTTGATTTTGGTTTTTTACTTGTTCACCATCTTTTAAACCAATATCGCTATTTTCTGCTTTTACTTGAATTAATAATTCCATATCTTCACCGGCATTGCTTGTATTGAGTTCTAATGCAAATTCTCTTTGTCCAACAGCATCAACATCCACATCCATATTTAAATTAATACTTTCATTTGTTCGAATTTGAAATTTAAACTGGTTTTTGAAAGTGAATTCACTTGTTTCATTTACTGCAATTGCATGATCTATAAAATCATCTGCAATATCTTCTATTAATCCCATTCCTTTAATTGGTACTGTATTGATTGTTATCATAGAAATTATGAATAAGCCAAGAAATAAGGATAAAGTTTTTTTATTATTTTTTTTATGCATTTTTTTCACCATATTATGCTAATATATTAAACTAAGTGAGTGATATTTAAGCAATTTAGGATAGTTCTCCCCATTTAATTTTTCACCATGCATAATTAGAAATGATATTAAATGTTTCATCTTGGAGTCAAATTATCTAATAAAAAATTGATCTATGAATAGAAGTGTTTATTATTAAAAAATAAGAAATAGTGCGAATTAACTCGGTGAATAAAAAAGGGAAAAATAAAAATATTCGATAATTAGCATGAGTTTTTAAAAATTTTCATGTTATTACGTTTTTTTTATCTTTCCAAAAAAAAAAACTAGGTTAGAAAATTATTTTAATTTCTTTTTTTGTAAACAATAATGGATCCTACAATTCCAATACCTATAAATCCACCAATCATTGAATATCCTGGCAATCCAAGGCTATCTGATTCAGGGGTTATTACTGTCCAAATAGAAAAATGTTCTGTAGTTGCAACTACTTCTCCATCAATATATTCTGATTCGACTAAGACAAATTCTTCTGCTTCTTCATCATAATATGCCCAAGATGCATTTTTGTCTTGGGTCTTTAATTTTAATTTAGCTTGTAACTCACATTCTTGATCTAAAGAAAGATTAACCATAAATTGTTCTTTATATTGATATTTATATTGATTTTGGTTTTTAATTTGTTTCCCCTTGGTTAATCCAAGATCATCATTTTCCGCTTTCACTTGAATGGTTAGCTTCATATTTTCTCCAGCATTACTTGTATTAAGTTCTAGAGCAAAATCTCGATCTCCGACAGCATCGACATCTACATCCATGTCTAATTCAGTACTTTGATTTGTTCGCACTTGGAATCGAAATCGATTTCGGAAAGTAAATTGATTTGATTCATTGCCAGCAATAGTCCCTTTATAATCATTTTTAGCAACATTTTGATCCAACACTGCTGCATTAACAGAACTTATATTCATAGCTAACATTGAAATTACAAATATGCTAAGAATAACCGATAAAGATATTTTTTTATTCAATTTTTGCATTTTTTTTTCACCATTTAATGCTATTATAATAAATCCATTGAGAGCTATATAAGCAATTTAGGATAGTTCTCCCCATTGAAATTTTAATTAGAATTTTTTTTTTTATTCATTTAATTATTTTCAAAATTATACTATTCTTGTTTAATGATTTAGCCAAAAATATAATTTCAATAAAATATTGTGATATAATCATTTTTTCGCGTTATTAACATTCAAAATAAAGAAAAAAGTGATACATAATATAAATTTATCAAAAGTTTTCAAATCGATTTTGAATGATAAAAAATCTCAAATAAAGGAAAAAGAAAATATTAATCAAATGTTTTTCAAACAAAGTTATTATGAAACCTTATTTATTTTTAGGTTCAACTTTTTTTTTTTATTGAGTGAATTTTTCATTATTTTTTAAAGCTACATATTTTTTTACAGCTTTTAATATATTAGATTGAACAGGAGTGCAACCATTTATGAAAAATTCATCCTTTTTTATTTTACGAGTACAATTTCCAATGAAAAATGCAGGTCCGTCGATATCAGCTGGATTGACACCTTTTCCAATAACCAGTGTAAGTGGGTTTTTTTCTGTAAAGTGTGAATCTATGAATTCTTTATTATATTTCAAAAACATAAAAACCGTTGATAAACATGAAGAACAACTTTCCACATCCAACAGACGAACATTTTTGAATTTTATCGAAATACTTTTGGGTGCTCCTTCAATCTGTTGAAAAAATGGGGTGATGTCTTCTGGGATTGTTTTAATATTAGAATATGAAAACTCAGGATTAAATTGATCATGAGCAATAATTTTTAAATGGGGCACTTTTTCCAGTGTCCAATCAGGTTGAACTATTTTTAAGGCTATTATATCTGCTGCGAGATAATCTGTAGATGCAATAATCGTGTTTAATTCAACAGGATTTCCTCCAGATGGACCAATCCCTTCCATTACATATGTTCCATCGATAATGGAAAGATTGGGTTGTATTACATTAGCTAAATCGGCAATTGCAATATCTAATTCTTTAACTGAGGGTATGAACGATGAGTATTGATTTCTAATTTTTTCATTGGCTATATGATGAAGCCTAATTTTATTTGTTTTATAAATAAGCCCTTTACAATTTTTAAAACTTAGAGTAGCTCCAGTATGCATATGCATTTTAATAACAGGAATAGATATTATATAATCAATTTCATCCCAATAACCTGTGACCTTGATTTTTGTAATTATTTTTCCATTCGGGATTTCTAAGGTTTTTGAAGGTTTTGAATCAAGATCAATCCAAGTTATTCCTTCTTCTTCCATTAGAGATTTATAACCCGAGTGAATAAATGCTTGATAAGAATCTGTAGAAATAATTGGTGAATCTCCCAATAGGAATTTTGCAGAATATCTCTCTTTTAAATATTGATATATTGCTTGAACAACCTCAGGGTTTGTATTTACTGATAATGGGGATTCTACATCTCTTCCTACATTTGGTTTTAGTAAAATTGTTTTGTTATCTAAATTAGGTAATGAAAGTTGTTTTAATACCTTGTAAACGGCGTTTTTAACATTTTTATCTTTCTCTACTGCCACTATTTCTACTTCTTTCATTATGATCTTAAATCTACTAAGAAAGATAAGTCTTATTTTTATATTTTAACACTTATAATTACTTTTTATAATTTATTAGCAAATATTTATTATTTAAGAAAGTATTTTTTTTATAATTATTACTAATTGGTTGATATATATTTGAAAATACTAGGAATTAGTGGATCCCCACGTGTTAATGGGAATATATCGCAAGCAATATAATATGCCCTTTCATTATTTCAAACTTTGGGAAACGACATTGATTATGTGTCTTTAGCTAATAAAAAAATTTTACCCTGTATTGGATGTTTTGAATGCAGAAAAGGAATTTGCATTTATGATGATGATATGCCTGTAATATTAGAAAAATTAAGAAAGGCTGATGTAATTATATTAGGGTCGCCTGTGTATATGGGATTGATTTCAGGACAAATGAAAATTTTTATGGACCGAACAGTCTTATTTCGTGTAGGAAGAGATCCAATTGGCCAAAAATTTGAATTAAGTGGTAAAATTGGTGCAGGAATGACTTGTGGAGGTTTTCGTAATGGAGGTCAAGAATTAACTTTACAGTGCTTAGATACTTTTTTCCTTCAACAAAATATGATTATGGTTGCAGATGAGCCTCCTTTTGTACATTCTGGTTGCGCAATTGTTGGTGATTTTCCAAAGGATGACCTTGGAAGACGAACAATTGAGAATATCGTTCAAAATGTAATGGACTTATTCAATCATAGTTAAATTCTTAATTTATTTAAGAATTAAATAAAATAGGAAAAAAAACTTTAGCACGAGAGCCTAAAGTCTCTCGTTAGAGATAAAGTTTCTAT
>CAYPTZ010000273.1:0-5468 GCA_964413395.1 uncultured archaeon
GGTTCTTTTTCTCTTCTATTTCCGCTTGGTTCTTTTTCTTTTCCTTTTCTGCTTGTTTCTTTTTCTCTTCTATTTCCGCTTGGTTCTTTTTCTCTTCTATTTCCGCTTGGTTCTTTTTCTTTTCCTTTTCTGCTTGGTTCTTTTTCTTTTCCTTTTCTGCTTGGTTCTTTTTCTCTTCTATTTCCGCTTGGTTCTTTTTTCTTTCTTCTTCAATAATTTGTTTTTTGCTTTTCTCAGTTTTTTTCCTCTCTTTCAAAGATTTTTTTTCTTCTTCCAAGATGTACTTAAGAATTGCTCTATCTTCAATATTTTTAATATATTCTTTACGATGGGAATTATATGATGATAAAAATGTATTTAACTCCTCTTCCTTAATTTTACCTTCATTCAGATTTATATTGCGGCCTTTTTCATACTTTAGATCTACTCTGGAAAGCCATTCATCTAAAAATATATAATTATTTCGTAATTCAGTTCTTAATGCGATTTTTATTTCATTATTATAATCCTCTTTTTCAATCTCTTTTCCCAATTTCTCAAGATATTTCAACCATTCCTGGCCATAAGTTTTTATGTGATTATAATAGGCTATTCGTTCAAAATTATATAAAATATCATTGATATCCTCAATATTCCTTTTTAAGATTTTATTTTCCTCTTTAAAACTTAAATTTCTACTGAACTTGGTTTTAAGTTCACTAGAATGTTTTTGTCTGAAGTCTTTTATTAATTCAATTCTATCTTGATATTCTGTCGGAATTGCTTTTGAGGAGATTAAAACAATTGATTTGGGAAAAACCAAAAAATTGGAATCATTCTTATTATTATTGTTTGATTTCTTGTCAGAATTTTTATTTTTTATTTTTTCTTCTTCTTTCTGCAATTTTGAAATCTTTTTTTCTTTTAAATCTTCATTGATTTCTTCTTGAATAGAATCTAATCTTCCTTTGATTAATTTTATATGCTTTACTGATATTTTACCTTCTACTCTAAATTTTTCTGGATTATCATAATCAAATTTCCTTTTGAAAAAACTTATCATAGATTCAATTTCTCGATCTCCTTCTCGTACAGCACTTAAAAATCCTAATAAACCATTATATTTATCGCGGTCTTTCCCGATTTCAGAACATACTCGGCGATATTCTTTTGAAATATCAATGGCGTTTAATAATTGAGGAGAAAGCTGTAATTCTTTCAGTTCTTTTTTAATATCTTTAGTAAAAGACTGAAAAGCTCGAATCAATTCTTTTTCCATTTTTTTTTTGGCATTAATTTCTTGTTGATTATTTCTTTTATCTTTTAGTTTCTTAAACATTAGTTTTCAGCCAAATTTTCTTTTTTCGTTGTGTTAATTCAATTTTATATTGTTAATAATTTTTTCATTATACAGTAAAAATACTTTAAGAGTCGTATAAATGATTATAATGTTTTATAATATCTAAAAAATTAAAATTTCTAAGCACTCATACTTTTTAATTTAGCCAAAGATTTTGAGTATTTGTTGCAATATGCGAGTAAATGAAAAATGTCAAGAAATTCATATTTCAGTTAAAGAACTTATACAAACATCTAAAAATAAAATTTTTAAAATGGATTCCATCCCATATAGAATACGAATGTCTCAAGGAACGGAATTACATCAGCATTACCAAGAAAATCAATCAAAAATTCAAATTAATTTTCAAAAAGAGGCTCCCATTAAAATTGTTGAAAAAGTGGGTGAGTGGAAATTTATTATATCTGGTCGGGCTGACTGTGTCTTTGAAATGGATAAATGGTTTATTATTGAAGAAATTAAAACCATTTCAGATATCTCAACATTTAATATTAAATCTAAGACAGGACATGATTACATTCATCAGCTTATGATATATTCCTATTACTTCATAAATCAAAAATTAAAAAAAAAAATTAAAAGTAACCTTATCTTAATTGAAGTTCATTCTGGTATACAAAAAAAGATTGAAATTGAATATCAGAATCAATCTGATTTTATTCAAAATCAGTGTAAAATTATTATTCGCAATTGGAGCACCGAAAAAGAAAGAAAAAAGATGCTTCAATCTCGTTTTAAATCTATTAATTTTCCATATAAATCTCTAAGGCCATATCAAAAAGAAATCATAGATGGTTCAAGAGAAATTATCAAAAATAAAGGAAGATTAATGATATCTGCCCCTTCAGGACTGGGAAAAACAATAGGATCCCTCTACCCTGCCCTATATGAAACAATAAAAAATAATTTGAGATTGTTTATCGTTACTTCAAAAACAACTCAACATAAAATATATCTTGATACTCTAAAGAGTTTTGAAAAAAAAGGAGCTAAATTCCAATCAATAATTTTAACTGCTAAAGAAAAAATGTGCACAAATGATGTATATATCTGTGATAAAGCTATTTGTCCATATATAGAAAATTACGAAAAAGCAGATATTGATTCTATTCGGAATGAATTACTTAAAAAACAAATTTTAACTGGACAATATATAAAAAAAAAAGCAAAAGAATTACAATTATGTCCATTTGAAGTTGCTCTTGACTGTTCTCTTAATTGTGATGTAATTGTAGGTGATTATAATTATGTTTTTCATCCTGCTATAAGATTAAAACGTTTTTTTGACCAATCTTATAGCGACATGTTATTGATTGTTGATGAAGCCCACAACCTTCCTTTTAGAGCACTATCCTATTATTCTCCTGAAATATCTCTTAGAGAACTTCACCTTATATTAGATGATCTTCATAATACGAAAATAAACAATGCTATTATTGAAATTGGGGATAAAATATTAAATAAAATTGTGAATTATATTAACGAAACTATAGAAGAGCATCAATATTCCGATAAAATTAAGACTAAAATTATTAAAATAAATAATAGATTATTTAAGAATATCCTAAGTGAATTTGATAAATTTATAGTTAAATATGTCTATGCCTATACCAAACAACATGGATATCATCCAAAAAAGAAAGATCGAATAATAGAATTTTCATCTTTCCTTCATTTATTTTATTCTATTTTAAATGAAAGTGAAATTCCAGAATTTAGTCATCTTTGTAATCTTAAAGAAAAGTCAATAAAGATTTTTTGTAAATCTGCTGCATTTAAGCTAGAAAAGCAAATGAAAGGATTTCACAGCATCATTTGTCAATCTGCGACTTTATTTCCTTCTCAATATTATAGAAAAATCTTGGGTTTTCCTTCTTCCTTCAAAAATTTAATTTTTAAATCTCCTTATTCAAACAATAACAGATTATATCTTGGGTATTCTAATGTTTCTACTAAATATGAATATCGAGATCAATCCTATTCAGAAATAGCTCAATTAATATCAAAAGTTACTGGCTATAAAAAGGGTAATTATTTGGCATTTTTCCCCAGTTTTAAATATTTAGATTCTGTTCATTCAAAATTAGAAATGCAAAATTTGAATGTTGAGTTATTAATTCAAAAAAAAAAAATGACTGAAAAAGCAAGAAGGGAATATATAAAAAAATTAAAAGTTGATGATAAGAAATATATCCTTCTTGCAGTTCAAGGGGGCATTTTCAGTGAAGGGGTAGATTTTCCTGGAGATATGGCTATAGGTGCATTTATTATCGGACCTGGACTTCCTGCTTATACATTTGAACAAGAACTAATGAAAAATTATTATGACTATAGATGGAAAAAAGGCTTTGAATATGCATACCGAAATATCGGAATGACCAAAGTTATCCAAGCTGCAGGAAGAATATTTCGTTCAAACGAAGATAGAGGGATTATCTGCTTAATTGGTTCTAGATTTAATACATCTTATTACAAGGATGCTTTACCTGAAGAATGGAATTTATATAATTCTAGAAATCCCTTACCCTATATTGAAAAATTCTGGAACTCTTTTCAACAAGAAAAGCAATATCATCAAAATTTGTTAGATATTAAAAAAAAAAAAGTTGATTAAGAGGATTATTATTATTATTCTGCAATGAGTTTTTATAGTAATCTAAATTTTTTCATGTATGAATACAACAATGACCACTGAACTTCTCCGTACAACTACATCAATATGTCCTGAATGTATGAAAGCAATCGAAGCACAAATTGTAGTTGATCGTTCTAAAGGTGAAGAAGGATGGGTTATGATGTACAAAACCTGTGCAGAACATGGGGATTTTCAAGATATTATTTCAAAGAATCCAGAATTATATTCTTGGAAGCATAGCATTAAAAATAAACTTGATAGTGAATGGCTAACAATTCCCACTGCTGGAAATCAATTTCCGGTTTCTAAAGGCTGTCCATTTGATTGTGGGCTCTGTAATAAACACCTTTCATCGCCAAATCTTTCAATTATTGATATTACAAACCGTTGTAATCTTAATTGTCCAATATGTTTTGCAAATTCAAATGCATCAGGACGCATTGTAGAATATTCTTACGAAGAAGTTGTAAGAATTATGGAATTTTTTATTAATTTAAAGCCTAATCCTCCAGCAATTATGCAATTTTCAGGTGGAGAACCCACTTTGCATCCTAGAATCATCGATTTGATAAAAAAAGCTAAAGAACTAGGATTCCAACATCGAATGATCAATACAAACGGTATTAGGATGGCTCGAAGTCTTGAATTTTGTAAGCAATTAAAGGAAGCTGATTGTGGTGCGATTTATTTATCTTTTGATGCCATAAGTAAGAATTCTGCAGAAGTATATAAAAAAATTCGAGGAATGGATTTAACTAAAATCAAACAGAAAGTAATTGACAATGTGCGCGAATCTGGATTAAGTGGGGTTATGCTTGTAGTCACAGTATCAAAGGATATTAATGATAAAGAAATTGGTCCTATTATGGAATTTGCAAAAGAAAATAATGATGTAATTGCAGGTGTTATTTTTCAACCTGTTTCATTATGCGGAAGAATTCCTACAGAAGATCTTATGAAAATGCGTTATACTAGTAGTGACTTGACAAAGGAACTTACACGAGTTACCAACGGAACAATGGATAAATTTTATCCTTTAGCTATGACAAGTAAATTGACTCAATTACTTATTTGGTTTTCAAATCTTCCAAGATGGTCTATGTCTGCTCATGAAGATTGCGGCTGGGCAACTTTTGCTCCTATAAAGGATGGACAATTTATTCCATTAAGTGAATATATCGATGTTGAAGGATTCACTAAATGGGCCAATGAATGTTGGGATATGATTTCAAAACGTCAAATTCCAAAACCTTCTGAAATGTTCCAAGGTTTAAATTCATTTGTTGAAAAAATAGGTATATCCCGATTTGCTAATGCTCTCGGAGCATTCACTGATTCAATGTCCGATATTGCTTATCGAAACGCAATGAAGGTTTATTTTCTTTCTGGAATGGTGAAATATATTAATAATTTTGAGCCAAAAAAAATCTTTGAAGATGATATCTATAAATATGCATTGAAATTTATTAATGATATTAGAATTGAAAAATATGG
>CAYPTZ010000274.1:0-5465 GCA_964413395.1 uncultured archaeon
TTATTGAATAAATTCAAATTTATCTTGTATTTTTTTAAAAATTTTATTGATATATATCATAATAATCAAAAAATTTAAATACTTTTTTAGAATACTATATTACAACTGCTTAGGGCACAGCTATTGAGTCTTTTAATAATATAGACGATGATTGTGTTTATTTTTTTTGAGTTTAATAATTAAGTAAACATCTGGACTTAGCATCAAGTCCAACCTGCCCTAAAATTATTTTTACCACCAAAATGATTTTTTTATAAATGTGTATGGAAGATGGCAAATTGGCGAAAATCGGATTATCCATTTAAAAGTCCTCATTGGCGAAAATATACTGGTGAAATTTTTTACGAATTATGTCAAGAAGTAGGTGATCCTGCTAAAATACCTCTTCGAGTTCCTAGGGGAAAAAATAAATTTGATTATAAAGACCAACCAAAATTCAAAGCGCTTTCAGAAAGAGCGGTTCTTATGATGGAAAATTTCTTCAAACTTGATTCGTATACCAATTTAACTTTACTTGAAAAAACAATTCCATTACGTTATCTTTATATTTTACCTGCTAGACATGGAATTGTGATCTATTCTGTATATGCTCACCTTGTTTCAAAAGATCCAAATATTATTGCTAGTAAAGCAGAGATGCAAAAATATATTGGATTTCCATACGATGGTGATGGTTTTTCCAGCAAACAAAATTATTTTATTTTTAACCTCATCCAAACTCATTTCAGCCTATTTACAATTTCCAAACCTTTCAGATGTTTATTATTATTACCTGTAATTATAACTCCAAAAAAAGATTGTACAGATGGTAAAGGAAAAATTCTCAAAGAAAATTTAGATAAAATGAAAGAACGATCAAAAAAAGTGTTACAATTTATTGAACCTAGAAAAGAATGGGAAAGTGTGAGCAGTCCTGGAAATATCATCCACACAATTTATCAAATTTTATTAAAATTTGGCTCAAGAATTGCATTACAATATGTTAGATATATTTTTAGAATTGAATCCTTGATGCGTCAGATGCTGATTGCAGAAATAAACTTCGATCCAGAGAAATGTGCAAAAAAAATATTGGGATTGACTGAAAGATATCTAAATATTGATGAAGTTATCAAAGCAGTAGAACGAATAGATGCTTGAATGAGGTTTTCTTAAATTGTTTTTACTTGAATTTTAGATTACCATTGATCCTTCCTATAGTGCTTTAATAACATACCCCTAAAATATATTCCCTCATTTAATGCGATAAAGATGGGGTCGCAAATTCTTGCAGCTGCATCTTCAAGATCTAGTACAAATTTATGCTTCATCATCCCTTTCCCCCTCAAGGGAAATTGCTCACTAATCCAGCCTGGATCAACACTATTAACATAAATACTATCAAAAAAATAATCTTCTGCAATACTATGGGTGATCATATTTAAACTTGCTTTAGCAATACATGTATGAGGATGTCTTCCTTCAAGTTTTGGAATCGAAAATTGTCCTTCAGCAGAAGATACGTTGATAATAAATCGCTCTGAAAAGGGGCTTTTTGTCAGGAGTTCTCTGAATTGACTAACAATGAGTGTTGGAACAATAGAATTTATAACTTGAACTTCCAGTATTTCAGGAATAGAAACTTCATTCAATCGTGAAACCCAAGTATTTTTAGTTCGTAAATCAAGTTGTTCATCATATTCATCGAATTGGTTGAGGGGAAAATTTCCTTCTGATCTCTCAATAATATCATCATCAATAAGAGGAATCTGTGATAATTCTGCAGAGTTATTATTGACTATATTTTGATTCATAGGAATTATGGCATTATTGGAATCTATCAGAGAATTTTTAGTTATTTTTTGATTTTCACTCATAAATTTATTCCAAAAAGTCCAATTTTTCATAAGAGTGGATTGGATATTTTTAGGTAATTGCTGTAAGTTATACCGTTCATAGGTTATTAAATGTTTAAAATAAATTGGGGGTTTTCGTACTGTTTGGGCAGCATTATTAATTATAATATCTAAGTATGGATAATTTAATTTGATATAATCAATGAAAAGAGTTACTTGTTTGATGTTTCGAAAATCCAATCCATAAATTTCTAAATTGCATTCCCATAATTTATAGTCGTTTTCTTTGCTATATCTTAGTGCAGCATTATGAGGAAACCTAGTTAAGATTATAACTTTCGCACCTGCTCTAAGTAATTTCAAACCTATACCATAACCAATCCGAACTCTTCCTCCAGTAACAAGGGCAACTCGCCCTTTAAGATCTGATACCTGAATTCGTTTTAAATAATTCAAGTCTCCACATTTCTGACATAGAAAATCATAGAAAATATGCTTTCGATAAATTTTGGTTCCACAGATATGACATCGGTATGATTTAGTACTTTTTTTAGTAAAACTCCACCCAATTGCCCTAGGATAATTATTAGTTTTAAGATATAATTGTGGATTTAAATAGATAAGAGATTTATCAATAAGTAAAATTTCTTCAGGTACCTCTTCAAGCGAAAAATGATGATACATAAAATGGTTAAATTTTAAACAAAATTCTGTTACATTTTTTATCTCAGTAGGATTTTCTTTGATTATTAATACTGAATATGGTTGATACTTTTTTTTCATGATATTAAATGGTAATTCATACAATCCCAACTTTTGATATGATAATGATGTCACCTTGTCTATGATTTGACAATTGCGATATCCTTTTTTCATTATTTGAATTTTTTTCAAAGTAAGGATTATGTTTTCTTTAGAATTATTTTCTAAAATCTCTAAATAGCAAATAACATCTTCAATTTTTATTTCAAAATCTAATTCTTCTGGACTAACATCTATATTTTCTTTATGGATTAGAATAAATTCAAAATATTGTTTAATTACTCCCAAATTTTTATTTTGAAGTAGAATTTTACCATTTCTGACAATATATCCAGAAGGAAGTTGTGAATTTAATTTCATTCGAAGAGTTTTATTATCATAATCAAGATTGTGAAGTTTTCTAATAAATTGTAAAAAGATAGACAATGCTATTTCGATTTTAATTCCCCCATTCAGTAATTTTATCATTAAAATTTAATTTTTTAAAGTCTTTTGTAATATGAACTCCAGTAACGGCATCTATACTTCTAGGAAGCTTAAAAATTCGATGCATATCGAATTTTTTATCCTTAGAAATAAAACTTACATTATCTATTAATGGTCGATTTTGACTATCATGAAGTTTAGGAAATAATTCAATCAACTCATCATTAGTGAATTCAATTATTTTGTTCGTGTCATTAAGACAATATACATGAAATCCTTTAAATCCACTATAAAGTGAGATTGTCTTAAAGCCAAGGTTCTCGAGCTTTTCTTCCAATAATTTTTTTTTTTCATTTGCTTCAGTTATACATTTTTGACAATATCCCTTACCATCTATGATATGTTGACTGTGATTTGAATCCACATCGAACGTTGCAATGATTTTGTTGATCGGATATCCCTTACCGTGATATTCTTGTTGAGGGAGAGTCATTCGAGATAATGAATAATATAATCGAACAGGAAAAATATTTTTTTTAAAATATTTTAAAATAGATTGTTGTAATTTTGAGGAAGGTGTGTGTTTAGCCGTTTTTGTCAATTTTCTATTAACACCCATCCAATAACCATTACTTTGTAATATTCGTACATGTCGATCAGAGATAATATCTGAAAACCATTCTGGAAGTATAAAATCTTTTCTATAATATTTGTTTAAAACAGAATTTCTCAGATTAATCACGAAACAAGATAAAGCGGGGGGAATTTTAAGATTCTTTTCATATCCTTTTCCTCCAATATAGCATTTAGCCATTCCTAATTTTTTTCTTTTTTTTTCGAAAAAATCTATCCAATTTTGTGTTATTATTTGTCTTTTTACCTCTATCATGATATTTTGGGAATCAGTATCTAAACCATCTATCTCTGTAGTTTGATTTTTAGTATAGGGTAATGTTACACTATGGAAAAACTTTAATCCTAACATTTCTGAAAATAATTTCAAACTCCTTACTTCATACCAATAATTTCGAGTGCGTACCTTCCTATTGTCTTGATATATAATTGCTACTCCATTTTCTAATCTAAACCGCGCAATTTCATAGGATAATGGTTCTATTGGTATACCGTTATATTTTTCAATTATTTGTTTTTTAATAGAATTAATTTGATATTCATGTATATTTTGACTAAATGCTTTTTTCTGTTGTTGAATAACGAGTTTCATTCTATAAACACTTTAGTACTTATTTAGAAAAAATTGGGTGAAAATCTTTTCTTAATTGAATTTTGGGGGATATTGAAAAAAATTGCAGAAATTCTCTCAATTAATAGTTATTTAATTCTATAGAAAAAGAATATTTTTAGATTTTCAGAATAAAAAAAATGAAGTGATGGCATTTTTCTAAGGGTAGAATAATATTCTATGTCCGATTTTATAAATTAATTTCATAATTGTGATGATTAATATTCTTATATTTATGATTATACAAAAATTCCAAATTTTGTTAGTATAAAAGAAAAGATTTTCACAATTTAAGCGAATAAATTGCATTTCCCGATAGATTAACATTCGACTAACATTCAATATTTTTTCAAAATAATATTTTTAGGATAAAATAATTTCATAATTTCTTTCGTTATAGTTTATTTCAGAAAAATATTGCTTAATAAACACATCCATATTGTATTTCCTCAACTAATTATCAGTAAAATATTAATTATTGGAATACGGGACAAACAAACTTAATTAGAATCTAAATCCTATTATTATATATTTATTTTTCTAAGCATAGAATAAATATCTAAAGCGGATTAATGAGTCACAAATTTCATTATGATTCATTAAAATGATTAAATAATAGAATATAGTAGTATTATTGGATATAATATATTTCTCGTATATTTAAGTGAGTATAATGATTATTACCATTATAATCAGGATTATTAAAAGTGATAGATCTATTCATAAATCTACTAAAAGTCTAGTTTTGAGTCTTAATTATATTTCTGGATTTAGTATTTACAGGCCATTATTCTTTGAAATGTGTTTATTATATGAAGAAAACAATTTAATTTAACTTAATATTGATATAAATAATTTATTATTCCTAAATGTCTTTTTTTATTCTCAATTGATGTAATTATTTTTTAAAAGTTTTTAATTAATAGTCAAAAATTTTAAAAAAAAAAAGTATTTAACCATAAAAATGACATTAAGAAATTATTTTGGCTCCTTTTAGCTGAGATAAACAGATAATCTCCCCTTTTGGTATCTTTTTTTGCTCTTGAGGACTTATTTTATAGAAATTACTTGCAGGTTGATAGATTAATCCTTCTTCCGCCAAGATTTTTAGTGATGATATCAATTTCGACCATGAAACATCAAAATCTGTGAGTTCCGTATATATTGTGCCTTTAGGGACACCATCAATATATTCAATA
>CAYPTZ010000275.1:0-2232 GCA_964413395.1 uncultured archaeon
ATTTTTCAAAATTATTAATTTTCCTTTTAACTTCAAATTTTTTATTATTTTATTTTAATGATTTTTTTATATTATCGAAGTAAAAAATTTGAAATAATACCTACATAATCTATTCATAATACGTTCATGGCAATATACTTGAATAATCATTTCTTTTTTGATAAAAGATAATAATAATAATAAAAAAACCTATCATGTCATATCACGATAACATGGGACTATAGATATATTGAACTATTGACTATATATGTGGGTTTTCTGGTGAATCAAATGCAAAATTTCCGCCTTATTCAATTTGATGAAATTGATCCTCTATCATTAAATAATCCTTTATGTATTATAGGAATGCCTGGAATTGCAGATATTGGTAAATTTGCAGTAGATCAACTAATTGGAATTTTCCAAGCAAAAAAATATTGTGAAATAATTTTTAATGATTATCCTGCGGGAGCAATTGTTGATGAGAGCTTATTATCTACGCCAAAAGCAGAAGTTCTATATTATAGAGATCCAAAGGAAAAACAAGATTTAATTTTAATCACAGCTGATGCCCAAGCAATGTCTCCACGGGGTATATATGAAATATCCGATTTTATTGCAACTTTAGTAGAACAGCTTAGAGTTAAAAAAATCTTAGCGTTAGGTGCTTATCCTACAAAAAATCTCAATAAGGAAGATGTGGGAATTTATGTTACCTCAACTGAATCAAAGTATATTGATGAATTTTTATCAAAAGGTGAAACTAAAAAAGTAAATAAAGGAGTGATTATTGGATCAAATGGTTTGATACCAACTTTAGCGAAAGCTCGATTTGGAATTGAAGGAATTGTTTTACTAGCAGAAACAGATAATTCTGCAATAGTTAATGAGAATTATACCGATCTTCAAGCATCAATTAATCTGTTAGAATTAGTAGGTAAATATTTTCATTTACCAATTCAAAATACATTTAGCAATAATAAAATTAATGAAATTTCTCAAGATCTTGAATCAAAACGAAAACAATTGGAAGAAGAATTAGAAACTATCCAACCTCATATGGAAATTTCGGATGTGGATAAATCTCTTTATATTTAAGTAATTAATATTAAAAAATTATTTCATCATTAAATTCTTCTTCAAATCTTTTCTTTATTTTTTTCATATCAAATTTTTGAGTTTGAGGTCCAACAGTTTCTATTGAAAAAGAAGACATAATTGTCCCAATTTTACAGGAATACGATATTGGTAAGTCGTTGAATAATCCGAATAATAATCCTGCTCGGTAAGCATCTCCTGCTCCAGTTGTATCCATTACTTGAACTTGAGAAACTGAAGGAATTTTAATTAATTGCCCATTTTCATAACATTCAGAACCTTTATCACCTTTGGTAATAATGAGTTTTGAATTCAATTCCAATAATTCTTTAAGATCTTTATTTAATTTCTTTTGGATCAAATTTATTTCAAATTCATTTCCAATCAAAATAAATGCTTTTGGGATTATTTTTTCTAGTAATTCTTTAGTAAAAGCAGGTGTAACTTGGCCAGGGTCAAAAATAAAGGGTATTTTTAGGGATGATAACTCCTCCGCCCATTTTTCCATTGCATTGACATTATCTGGACTAATTGAAGCGATTTTTATAATTTCTGCAGATACTTTTTTTTTTATTAAGTTTATTTCAGGACATTTCTTCATGGCACCTTCATGAAAAATGATTAATTGATTAAAATTTTGATCATTTACAATGTAGCATGAGGCAGTAAAGAGATTTTTATGGATATCACCATTGAAATTGATGGATGGATTTTGACTAATATGTTCTTTATATCCTAAATTAATGAAATCTTCACCTACAGAAGTGATAATTTGAACAGGAGCAGATATTTGCCCTAAATTATAAGAAATATTTCCTGAAGTGCCTCCAAAATTTATTTTCTTTGTTGTTGGCATAAGAGTTAGATTAAATACCTTTTCATCTGGATTAGATGTTAAATTATTATTTAAATCACCTTGAAAACTCATTATGTAATCATAAGCTAATGAACCAAGGATAAGAATTTCTTCTTTATTCATATTTCATTAATATATCTACAAAATAATAAATTTTCTTGATTTAAAAAAAAAAAAAAACTTAAATTTTGTTTCTTCGAGAATATTTCAAAATAAAAGTTATGCTGACTAAACTAATGAAAGCAAGAGAAGAAAATTTATAACCCGGAATACTACCTTCATCTGTGTCTGTGTTTGTA
>CAYPTZ010000275.1:2332-5450 GCA_964413395.1 uncultured archaeon
CTTCTTCTACAACAATAACTAAAACAGTGTCTTCTGTAACTAAAGAATCAAAATCTTCAACAATGAGAGTATAGTTATATGTTCCAAGAGACAACCCATCAACATTAATCTCTAATATATCTCCAGAGTGCCATGTTCCTGATATATTATTTACACCCTCTACAAATAGAGTGAAATTAATAGGATTGTCGTCGGTTAATGTCCATGTTATATTATTTCCACTATTTCCCAGCTCATAACTGATATCTGCAGGTGAATTTAAAATTGGTGCTATTGGTGTATGTGGAGATGAACCTTCATTTTTAGCAATCATATTTAATGCATGTTGCTGAA
This sequence comes from uncultured archaeon, assembly GCA_964413395.1. GTDB lineage: Archaea > Asgardarchaeota > Lokiarchaeia > Sigyniarchaeales > Promethearchaeaceae > Lokiarchaeum. The sequence continues at coordinate 2,666 of CAYPTZ010000275.1, forward strand.
TTAAGAATGCAGTAGATTGTGTACCACCATTTTCATCCCAATATACTGTAAATCCATCATAATCAGGATATAATTCCGTAGCAGTCTCATTGGCAGCTAACATCCAATACATATCACCAGCTACACCATAATTCTCAATTGCATCAAACCAGGCGCTAAAAACTTCATCACGTGTTGATTGGTTTTGCCAACCATATTCTCCTAAAACCCATGGTTTTCCTATATTATTTGCAACTTGAGCATGATCACTAATCCATTTTGTTCCATATTGAATCCCTATTTCAGCTGTTCGTGTATTTGAATCTAACCACCATGTCCAAGGATCGGGGTATAAATGAGCAGATCCATAGTCAATAGTTGATATTTCAAGATTTGAAGCCCAATTATATCCTTCCCAATTTCCCCAAGCATAATTATAATTCCAAAAGTTGGGATCGTCTGAAGAAACGATATCGCTTCCAATATTCCCATATATTCCAAGACCCATTCCTTCATCTCCTATAGATACTAAATGATTTGTGTCAATTGACTTAACATATCCAGACATGTCAACAATCCAATCATATAATTCAGGTGCATCAACTCCACCATCATATCTAGGTTCATTCATCAATTCCCAGGCCATAATTGTAGGATCATCTTTATACTGAACTCCAGTATATATATTTGTTCGATTTAATATTGCAAATACGTAATTTCTATAAATTTCTTGGAAAGTTGAGTTTGTAAAGAATTCCTTTTTTGCTTGATTATCCTCTTTATCTATTGATGTATCAAACCAAGTCAAATATTGAGGAACACCACCCATACCATACCAAAAATTGGTGAATGGCATGACAACTTTAACACCTGATTGATTGGCCATATAGATTGCATAATCCAAATTTTCCATATCTGCAGTATCATTATTAATTACTACTTCTTTAGTAGTATTATCATAATATTGAAAACGTATTCCTTTATCCCCGTCAACTCCGTTTGTATAATCTGTTCCATTCCAAATTCCCCCATCAAGAAATCCCCACATACGAACAACCGTTAAATTCATCTCCACCATATCTTCAAAGAAGGTATCAACCATCAATTGAGATGAATATTCTAAATAGTAACAATTTGTTCCTGCAAAATAAAACCTCTCTCCATCTAATTCAAATTCTGTTCCACTAACACCAACAAAACCACCAGCACTTTTTTGAATAATAGTTGAATTTGAATTTTGATCTGAAATTGGATTATTTATTAAAATTGTAGGAAGAATTAATAAAAAGGTAAAAAATACCAACAATTTTTTTCGATTAAAATTAATTTTCGCCATTTTTTTTTAACATCCACATTTTTATTACCCAAATAATAGATATGTATCTCATTTCAGAAGTGATACATATTTTTTCTTTGGAAGATCAAGTTTTTTTTTTTCTTAAGAAATTTCCAAAACTAAATCTTTATAGCATATAATTCTCAATTGATATTTAAAACTTCGTTTACTCTGCCATAAATGGTATTTAATTAAAATACAAGAAGTGTTTTATTATTAAGCTATGATTTTTTTAACTTTTAGTTCAAAAAAATTTGCATAGTTTGGATAAAAAAAAAAACTATAGAAAAAAATTATTTAAAGACATATTATTTAACCAAATTGTTCCATTGTTATGGCATAATCTATAACTTATTATCCCATATTTTTTAATATTTTATCAAAAATACTTCATTATTTGAATTCCTTTGCCATCTCTATTGATGTGTTTCTTTAAATCCTAATAAAAAAAAGGATATTGCAGAAATTATGATATAGTATTTAAAGATATCAATTAAATTTCTCAAAAACAAAAAATTTTCAAAATTATTATTAAAAGAAAGAAAATTGGCGCAGGAGACAGGGATCGAACCTGCGACCTGCCGGTTAACAGCCGACCGCTCTACCAACTAAGCTACTCCTGCACTTGTGTTGGAATTTTGAACTCGATAACTCCATGTTATAATACATTACATAAGTTAAAAATTTTTCTCTATATTCCATTAAAATAAGACGGTTGTTTAAGCGTCTCCTCCTTGTTTATAAATCTATGGCTTCATCGCCGTAAAATTTTAAAATTATTATAATTTATTTATTTTGTAAATATTTTTTTTTAACCAAAAATGCCTCTGTAGTGTAGTTCGGTCAAGCATCACGGGCCTTCACCCCGTTGACCCGGGTTCGAATCCCGACAGAGGCGCCATTTTTATATATATCTAATATATATTTACTTCAATATAGAGTACTTTTTCTCCTGGGACTAAAGAATATTTCTTCTCACTTTGAGGAAAAAAAATAAAAAAATGTCCTTTTATCGCATAGGGTCATGTAGTACAGAAAGTATGAAATTGTAATACAATCTGTATTACACTTGGAAATGTTCAGCGATCAATAAATTTCTAACTTAGGTTTATATATTTAATTATTATAAACTAGATTATGCCTAAGTTTTAGGTATCATTTTTTGTTTTCTGCCAAATTTCACTTTTCGGGTTTCTAGTTTCATTGGTTTCACCCCTTTACAAATAAACTATAACTTTATCTTCTTTAAAAACGCATTAAAAAAAAAAATTGGAACCTAATATTGCTATAATGCCCTGTCGTTTGTTTGCTACATTTTTTTGGTGTGGGCAAAAAATAAGTGATTTCTCTCGGTACGAGGCAGATTTAAAGACATTAAGTCATCTAAAATATGCTTATCGACATTACTGTCAAAAAATATTAGCATTATGGTTAGAAGACATTAAAGAGCGTTGTATCGAGTTTAAAATG
>CAYPTZ010000276.1:0-5449 GCA_964413395.1 uncultured archaeon
ATTCCTGAAAAAGAGCGAATATTCAAAAAAGGAAAAATATTTAATATTATTATTACATTTTCCATAAGTATATTTCTTGGATATTTGATGTTATATATCTTCAATGATTGGGTTTCAAATTTTGAAACAGAAAATGATGGTCGTTTTAAATTTCCTTTTTGGGCTTCTTCATTTTTCATATATTTTTTTGCAATGGTTTTTCCTATAATTATCGCAAATATATTTTATCAAAAATCTAGAGTTGCCTCTTATGGTTTTGCTTCATTTATTGGATTTATCTTAATTGGAGTAATCTACTACTCTTTTATTGAACAAAAATTAGCTTTATATAGTGTTCTTGGTACAAGTTTAGCTATGTTGGGCAATTTACCTAGCCAAAAGGATTATAAAATTAAGTCATTTCATCTAATTTACTATTTTATACTAGGGATAATAGGATGTTATATATGTATTATATATACAATCGATGATTGGGATGTTTGGAATTGGCTTCAATTTATACAACTCCATTTATTCCTTGTGATTATTGCTTCTGTTAAAATCAGACAGTGGGGTTATATGTATATAATTGGATGGGCGTTTATGGGATTTTTAGTTATGATTATTCCACACTTTCCAATATTTGGATTAGTTGAGCCGTTTTCAATCGGTTCTCAACAAATTGCGTCGCTTAGTTATGCTGGAGGATATTTTCTTTTTGTACCTCCAATATTAGTCGTGGTGGTGCTATGGTATTTCTTTAATATACAACGAAAGGCAAATATTGGAATGAATAAATAATTTTTTTGATTTTTTTTTTTTAAAGATTATTAGAATATGAGTAAATACAACATTTCAAATTTTATATGAAAAATTTTAGAATATATTAGTTTTTTATAATTTAAAACATCGGTAGATAAATATGGATAAGATTCGTACTTTTATTGCAATAGAACTTCTTGATACTGATACAATTAGTAATATTGAACATTTTCAAGTAAAATTGAATAATTCTATTGGTCCCTTAAAAATTGTGGATAAATCACTATTTCATATCACTGTGAAATTTTTAGGAGATATTTCTCTTGAAAATGCAAGAGATTTGTATTTTTTTATTGAATCTAAAATAAATTTGAAATATTTTAAAAATCCAACTAAATTGGAATCATTTCAAGGTGTAGGTGATTTTAATAAAAAAGTATTTTTTATAAAATTAAAAAAAGCTATCCCTGAACTAAATGAAATTCATAAATTAATTGAAGATTATGCTAAGACAAATTTATCTATTACTAATGATAAAAAAGTATTCAATCCTCATCTCACTATCGCAAGGTCAAAACGTAAAAAGAATAATAAAAAAAATCAAAAATCTATCGTAAAAAATTCAGGACAATTATCATATGGTGAATTAAAGGATAAATATCAAAACTATAATTTTGGTAATTGGACTTTGGAAAAAGTAGTGTTAAAAAAATCGGTGTTGACACCGAAGGGACCAATTTATACCAATCTATATTTTTAAGATAATTTTATGGATTTAGTGAATTTGTTTTTGTATCTTCATCCACTAATAAATTCCGTAAAATTTCATAGATATCTGATGTTGATCTCTCAAAAAAGTTAAATTGATCAATAACAACTTCTGGTTCATATTCTTCAAGAATTAGCATGATATAAAATTGCAGACCTTCTATGTCAAATGCTTGAATCAATCCAGATACTTTAGTGAACGCATCCAATCTATCACTAAACTCATAAGAATTCATATTATCTTCGATAATTCTTCTTTGGGCAATTTCATATAGGGTAAGTACTTTTTTCCGCATATCTAACGTTATATTTTCCATAAAATAACTTCCTAACTCTATACCATTTTGCTCAAAGATTAAAAGTGAAATTACATTTTCCATTTTTCCAACAATATCTAAAAGAAATTTTTGAATTGATTCATTCTGTGTGTATAATAATGCAATTCCACGAGAAAATGCTTGAATAATTGTATGAATTTCAAAAATATTTGTTTCAAAGAATCGAATATTGAATTTTTCCATCCAAGATCTTACTCGATGCTTTATTATTCCAACATTCTTTCTAATAGCTGGATCTTCTTTTAATTTAGGGTCAGTTTTATGAAGCATTATGACAATTGGAACATCCATTTTACTTTCTTCAAAATAAGTTAAAATTTTATCCAAATAACTGACAGTCTCTTCAAACCTGAAAGAATCTTGAATATCAATTACATAAAACAAAAGGTCAATACCGCTTAAATATCGAATTTTATGTTTGAGATATTCATCAATATAATGTTTTTGACCTCCAAAATCATTTAGATATATAATATGATCCATAAATTGGAATGAAGTGCGTTCAACTTTCAAAGTTGGTTTTAATCCTTTTACAGTTTCTGGTAGATCAAACTTTTGTTTCATTCCCGTAATAATGCTTGTTTTTCCTGCATTATCTAATCCTAATACTGCTAATTTTTTATCCGAAACCATTTTTCAATATGCCTCATAAAGGGTATTTTTGAAGTTTTTTAATTGTATAAATAATAGTTATTGATTAATCTAAAAAGTCTTTTTATATTTGTAAGTCATTTTATTATATTTATTTTTAATTTCATCTTATTAGAAAAAATCCAATATTGGAATTTTAGTAAATAATTATAGTTTTTTTTATAAATTATAAGTGTTTATTTATTTTGAGAATTTCTTATGGCCCATTTATTTAGTGATCGATTAATTGAATTGATAAAAGCGAAAAAATCAATAATATGTGTTGGTTTAGATCCTCGGATTAATGAAAAATCATCTATTCCATCATGTATATTAAAACAAGCCAATGATGATTATAATGAAGCAATTTGGATTTTCAATAAAGAAATTATTGACAATACTTATGAAATAGTTCCTGTGTTTAAACCTCAAATTGCATTTTATGAAAAATATGCTGCTTTGGATGCATTAAAACGAACAATTGATTACATAAAAGAAAAAGGATCATTAGTGATTCTAGATGCAAAAAGAAATGATATTGGTTCGACATCAGCAGCTTATGCAAGCGCAATTTTTGACAAATTTGAAGCAGACGCGGTTACTATTAATGGGTATTTTGGAATTGATGGTGTTGCTCCTTTTTTAAAATATATTAGTCAAGGAAAGGGTATAATAATACTATTAAAAACTTCTAATAAATCAAGTGGAGAATTTCAAGATCTTTTTTCTATTAGTCTTGAAAGTCAATCTCCGGATATTATTGAAATTCCAAATGAAAATATAAAGAATGGAATCCTTGTAAGAAATTATATTCAAATGGCTCGATTAATGGTTAAATGGGCAAATAATGAAAAAATTATTGATAAAAAAGACCAATATGGAAAAAATGGTTATTCATCCATAGCAGGTGTGGTTGGAGCAACATATCCATCACAATTAATCTCAGTTCGTTCTGAAGCTCCAAAACATTTCATATTGATTCCTGGATATGGGGCTCAAGGTGGAACTGCTTCTGATATTCTTGCTGGAATTAATAATGATGGTTTAGGGGCAATAGTTAGTGCATCTCGTTCAATAAATTTTGCTTATCAGAATTCAAATTATAGTGAGAAATATTCTGAGGAAGAATTTGGATTAGCTGCAAGAGATGAAACAAAAAAAATGCAAAATGCAATAAATAAAGAACTTAAAAAAGCTGGAAAATGTCCATATTAATTTTTTCAAATAAAAAAATTAATTAAGTATTGCTGTCCAGAATTGAGTTCTTCCAACTTTTTGAGTCCGCATTACTTCTTTAGCTTCTTCAAGTTGAGACATTATTCTCCAAATTTCTGAGTTACTTAACTTGAAATATCGACGTATTTCAGGTGTACTTATTTCTTGACCATTTAATAGATTTATAACAATTCGTTTAATCTCTTCAATATCATTATCTTCTTCGGAAATTGTTACTTCGCCATTTTCTTCTGCTACATCCATTTGAGAGACCAATTCATTTGCAATTTGATGTAATTTTTTAAATTTATCTGTTAGGTTTTCTGGATGCATAAATAAACAACATAATTCTAAACCGCGTGGAAATGCAACAATATAAAATTCACCATAAAGTATTGCTAAAGGCTGTAATCCTTCATCTCCTCCACGAAAACTAAGATAAAAATTCATCAGAAATGATTCCATATCAATATTTAAATCGCATTTTTGAAATTGCCTATACCATTTAATTCCAGGACCTTCTATCATGTCAAAACCAATTAAAGCTGCTGCTATTATTTCACTGTCAACAAAATTCATCTAATTTTCACCCCTTTTACGTGCTTCTACATAATTCATAAGTGTGTTTATTAATTCAACCATTTTCTGTCGATTATTCTTATCAATAGCTACCATTGGAAAGGTTGGAATTTGGAGTACGTCTTCAACTCTATCTGTGCTTAAATGGCCTGTCATATCTTGCTTATTAGCAATAGCCACCATTTCACAACTATCTTCAACAAATTCTTTTGAGTGTTCAATAAGTTCTTTTGTTGTTAAAACATTTTTTGGAGTAGAATCTGTTACAACAAAAACGATATCACTTCCTTGAAGATATTGTGCTAAATGTTTTTTTAAATAGGCTTTTTGACCTCCAAAATCCCATAATTTAACGCGTAATCCGTCAACATTTGTTTGTCCTAAATTGAATCCCATTGTGGGACTGTATTTACCACTGATTAATTGTCCACGCATCAATTTAGTTAAAGTTGTTTTTCCAACAGCTGGTGTTCCAATTAGAGAAATTTTGGCAGTGGGAGTTTTTGTTGAAGATTTAGAAGTATTAAAATCAAATTTTATTTTATTTTGTAATTGCATATTTGTTCATCTATTAAAATATTGTATATATAAAAAATGGGTGAATTTTCTAATATAGCAAAATGACATTAAGATATTACCCAGATAAGATAATTTGAATGTTTAGAAATTTTATCATTATTAAAAAGAATATTTTTTGCTTTTGAAATACAAATAAATTTAATGAGTAATGAAATTTTAGAATTGGTTAATGATTTCAATAAATTAATCAAGAATGCGATTACTGGTCCAAATTGTGTAGATCCTTTAGTATGTGATGGTAATTGTTGCTTTATTCAAATCAAAGTTCCTAAAATTTTAGCATCATTTTATATAGAACATAATTGGGCAAATGAAAATGATTTTATCAGAGATTCAGATTTTAGCTTTAAGATTAATGTTAATCTTAAAACTTTGAGATGTAATTTCTTTGATAAACAATTAAATGGTTGCAGGTTACATAATACGAATTATAAGGCCCCTCATTGCTGGATTTATCCAACTGGATTGGATATTAATGATATTAATCATTCCTGCAAAAAAATGGATGGATGGGATATAATTGATACCGATTCTGTAAATAAAGCGAAAATATTGATCAAGAGATATGTTGAATTATGTAAAAAGGAAGCAATTATTGA
>CAYPTZ010000277.1:0-5449 GCA_964413395.1 uncultured archaeon
TATAATTTAAAAGATCTTATGAAATCACCAATTAAAATGAAAATTATGTTTTTTTTATTTACTTTTAAGGAATTATCGCTTTCTCAAATCACAAATATCCTTTCCAAACCAAAAACAACACTTCATCATAATTTAAAGCAATTAGAACATATTGATTTACTTACTTCTAGGGAACAAATAACTAAAAATTATCGTGAAAGGTACTATTCTATTTCTTCTCAAATATCTTCATTTTTAAAAACTAATGAAGATAAAATAAATGTAACTCTTTCTGAGGAAGATAATTATATTTTCTTATTATATATACTAAAATCATTTTCAATCCAATTAACCTCAATTTTCGATCGTATATCAGATCTTATTGAGAAAGATCCCATCGATTCACTAAAATATCTTCAACAAACGGTTTTTAAAGTCTATACCTTAGAAAAAAAAAAAGCAAAATCACTTCAAAAACAAATTAATCAAGTTATTCAAGAATTTTTCAAAACAGAGATTATTCCAGAAAAATCCCTAATGGATGCAAATAAAAAATCATTTTTAATATATAATATTCTTCTCCCGTATGGAAATCTCTTTAAAGAATTTTTATAAAAAAAAAGGAAACAAATCTAATTTTTTTTTTTTTCAAGATAAAATTTAAACAATTTCAGACATTGAAGAGGCTTCAATTTTCAATAATTTTGATTGCATTTTTAGATCCAAACTATTTTGAAACACTACTTTAATATTTTCTGCATTCAATTTTGAAATTTTAGAATTAGATATTTTCTTCATAAGGAATAATTTTAGAATAAAAATATTAACCAAACCAAGTAAAATTAAACCTAAAATTGACCGTGTAAACATAATTATAATAAAATATAACAGTGGAACACTGAGATACATAGGATATTGTGAATGATAAAAAATAAAAAAAAAATTCTGCAATTTTCGAATATTACTGGACTTTTGAACGTAAAATTAGATGAATGGAAAATAATGGAATATAGATTAAACCATTAAAATAAATCCCAAAAATTATTGATATAAAAAATGAAAAAAAGTGAAGATTCATTATAGAGAGACTAAATAGAATCTTTTAAGAAAAAAAAAAAGGAACAAATAATTTATTCCTTGTGAAAAGTTAATCAAAATAATTTTTTGTAGGCTTTTTAACGAACACTAGAGCGATTGAAATACTCAATATCATAGCCCCCAAAGAATATCCGAGAATAGAATCCTTATTTTGACTGGAATCAGGATCAATATTATGATCAGAAGTTTCGGCCCCACCAAAGATTTGATCTGTTGGATCAATATCACCAAGGGTTTTTTCAACAGTGACACTTTAAAAATTGGAGAGAATTATCGTATCCTTATCCAATTTTGCTACGATACAATAATAATTTTTTCCATTACTAAGCCCATTATCATCATAAGCTGTCATGGTAATATGGTCAAATCATAAAATATACATATATCACAACAATAATAACACTATATACATAATTAAGAATTTCAATCTCATTTTATAAAGGAATTACATTAAATTATTGGTTTGATAGAATTATACCAAATCTTTTTTTTTCATTCTCCAATATTACAACACGAAAAGAAAATGGTTGATAAAGAAAAGATCCAAGAGAAAGCACAAAATATCTTAGGAAAGGCTGAAATTTTAATGGAAAATGATAATTATAAAAAATCAGCAGAATTCTTTAAAAAATCCGCAGAAATGTTTGAACAATTGGAAGAATGGAAAATTGTTGAAAAATGTTATTTCTATGCGGCGAAAAATTACCATACATTAGGTTCAGAAAAAGATTTTCATCGAGCATCAGTAGTAGAAAGAAAAGCAGGAAATGTGTCTTTAAGAATGTACGAATTTCAAAAAGCCCGAGATTATTTTGATGTTGCAGCAAAATCAATAATGAAATCGAATGCAAAAGATATAGATGATAGAGTTGTTACAAATATTTCTTTTGCCTTTTTCTGTTATTTACTTCGAGGAATGTTGGATGAAGGAGTCATTTATATTAAAAGATTTAGGGACAAAATCGATCCTGAAATATTAGCTAACCATGAACTTATGTATATAGTAAGAAATTTGACAAAAGCAATTATAAATAAAAAAGAACAATATATTACAGATATTATTGATCATATTCCAATTCATTATAGCAAAGAAGAAACCTATCTTATTAAAGAAAGTTTTATTCTGACAATTGTTCGACTTCATTTAAACTATTCTTTAGAGATGCAAATTAAAGAATTTGAACAAGAAAAAGTGATCGAAATTAATTCTATTATTGATGTAAGTCAAATAAACTATTTTAAAAAATTCAAGAATCTAAAACGAGATTTTACATCTATCGGCATAATTGGAGCAGAGATTAACATTGGAGATAATATTTCTACTAAAGCAAAACCAGATCTGCCCCTTCTAGTAGATATTGACAATCCAGATAAAACCATATTACCATTTAAATTTCGATCTAATTTCCCAGGATCTGGTTTCATTGGTCCTATTTCTTTAACTATAGAAATTGATGGAATATATCGATTTTTATTAGAATCAGCAAAAGAGGAAATTAAAATTACTTCTCCTGATGCAGTATTAGGTATTGAATTAAGACCTTTAAAAACTCCAGTAATTAACCAAACTTTTCAAGTAGAAGTGATTGTCTCCAATAAAAGTGACGGACCAGCAATGGAAATTGAAATTGAATTTGAAATGCCAGAAGATATTCGATTAATGCGAGGAACGGAAAAGAAAAATATCTATTCACTCAGTCCAAATGAAAATATAAAATGGGAAATTATGGTGAAAGCATTTGAAATTGGTGAAATTCCCATTAAAGCTATTGTCAGCTTTAAAGACGGAGATGGTAATAAAAAAGGGCCATTTAATGCAGAAATTCCTTTGACCATCAATATGTAATCTTTTTTTCATGTTTTCTTTCCATTTTTATTAAATTGAAATATGAGCAAAATTCCTGATGTAATCATTATTAGAAAGGCATTAAAATACCATAGAAAAGGCACAAAAAAAAGACCTAGAAACATAATGCAATTTATTTTTCCAATAAATTTCATTAGAGAAACTTTATTAAAAAAATATGATGAATGAAAAACTAGTACTAACTCAAAAATTAAAATAGTGATAAATATTTTTTCGAAACTAAATTCCCATGGTATGTATAATACTAAATAAAATTGCGCAATATTAAAAACAAACCATCCTATTAGCAAAATAAGAGTAATTTGATACATAAATTTATTATTTCCATAACTAATTTCAGTATTTTCCACTGGTTTATTGATTTGAATATAGCATCTCAGATTATCATAATCTTTTGAATATTTAAAAATCAGCAGTAATATTCCAAATATCAATGGCTCAACCCATAAATTAACTGGAAAAATAAAATGTCCAAATATTCTATCACCTATAGGATAATGGAGATAAATTATCAGGAATAAAATAACACCATCTTTATATTCAATTAATTTCAATAATTTTAACATAATTACCAAAATTAAAGAAAAAATCAAAGCCGCAGCATGATTATGTAATAATGCTCTATAGTAACCTAAATGAGTACAATCAAGTATGTTTGCTAAGACAATGGCGAATATAATATTTTCCGATTGAGTATCTCGTCGTAATATTAAATCATATAATTTTAACAGCAGATACCCAAAAGCTGAATGACCTATTATTAACATAATTCTATCCCTTTTTCAAGATATTCATATCAAATTCTAAAATTTGCCATATATCTTGTATGAAAAATTAGTTTTGATAAAATATCTAAATATAATAAATAAAATGGGTAACTAAATTGAATTTAAAATGGAAAATTGTTTAAGATACCTTACTTAAAATTATAATAATCCAATTTTTATACCTCTTTAGGGCGTTAAATCTATGATCTTGAATATAAAAAAACTAGATATATCTTCAGGCGGAATTAATATCGTAATATTGAACGATATAGATGCATTTAACCTTAATGTAAAGCCGGGAAGTCGAATTAGGATTTATAAAATTGATTCAAAAGAAAAAATAATTGAACCAGGGATAATCGGAATAGTAGATTTAGCTAAAGGGAATAAAATTATTCAAACTGGTTTTATTGGGTGTTACGATGAAATATTTTCAAAATTAAATTTAGATTCGAAAGATAATTCAGTAGAAATAACCTTATCATCAAGACCTAAATCGTATACTTATATCCGGAAAAAAATTAAAGGTATAGAGTTAAATACTCAAGAAATTTTAGAAATTATTGATGATTGTATCCATGAACGATTACTTCAAATAGAATTAGCCTCATTAATAACAGGTATCGAAATTCATGGATTAACAGATGATGAAATTGTCCATTTTACATATGGATTTACTCGTTCAGGAGATGTATTAGATCTCGGCCCAGATTGTATGGATAAACATAGCACAGGAGGCGTCCCCGGAAATAAAATTACGTTAATCATCGTTCCCATTCTTTCGGCAGCAGGTTTATTAATTCCAAAAACATCTACTCGTGCAATTACATCTCCCTCAGGAACTGGAGATTCTATGGAAGTCTTAGCACCTGTATCATTTTCAAAAGAGAAACTTTTAATAATTTTAAAAGAGCAAAAAGCAGGAATATTTTGGGCTGGTGCAATAAATTCAGCACCAGCTGCGGATATATTTCTTACTATTGAAAAATCATTGAATATTGATCCACTTCCATTGATGATTGCATCTATTCTATCAAAAAAATTGAGTATGGGAGTAAAAAAATTGGTGTTAGATATCCCAGTAGGAACTAAAAAATTCCCTACCATAGATGATGGGAGGAAATTTGCATTACGATTTAAAGAAATCGCCAAACGCGTAGGAATTCAATGTATCTGTGCTTTAACATCAGCAAGTCAACCAATCGGTCATAAAATAGGTCCAGCCTTAGAAGCTCAAGAAGCATTAGAATTACTACAAAATCCTCAAAATGGACCTTCAAGTCTACTTAATAAATCCACAGATTTAGCAGGATACCTATTAGAAATGGCAGGGAAGGCAGCTGAGGGCCATGGAAAGGAATATGCAAATAGACTAATTCAGTCAGGGAAGGCATATCAATCAATGCAGAAAATTATTGCACTTCAAGGTGGAAATTCAAATATACAACCTAATGAAATTATTATCGGCCCATATAAAAAGACCATAAAATCTGAAGCTTTTGGCATAATTTCAAAAATAAATAATGAACATATTAATACCATTTCAAAAATCGCCGGTTGTCCAAGTTCAAAATCCGCAGGAATAGATCTCCACTATAAAATTGGCCATAAAATTAAAATTGATGATGATATCCTCACAATTTATAGTTCTACAGAGGAACAATTAAAAAAAGCGGTAGAATACTACAATTCTCACCCAGTTATTAGCCTAGCAAGTATGACCATCGAAAAATTATAA
>CAYPTZ010000278.1:0-5431 GCA_964413395.1 uncultured archaeon
ATAGGATTCTTTATGTCAATGTTTGGATTAGCCATCCTTTTGCCCTATAATTTAGTACTAATTATAGATGAAGCATTAAATATTAGATCTGTGGGTTTGATAATTATACTATATTTGTTATTAATGACTCCTGGATTACTGTTAACCATTTATTTTTTATTAAATTCTATTGGGCAAATTGAACCACTTGATGAGGATATTATCTGGTATTTTGCAAAATTATTAATAAAAAGAGCATTGAACCAAGAAACTATCAATGATTTAGTTGATAATTTAAAAATCACTTGGAAAAAGTGGAGAATCTTAAAAAAAATCGAAATTTCAAAATTATTAAAGCAAAAAGAACCAATTATTGAATTTATTAATTCAATATCTATGCAGTCTTAAATAAAAATCCATTAAATCATTTTTTATCATAATTTATTCGTTTGATGACTTCTTAAAACACTAACATTCGTAAAGCGTCAAAATCATGACGCAGTATGAATGTTAGTGTTTTGAATACTATTTTTTTTTTTGGATTCCACTCAAAAAAATTATCTAAGTGTTAACACTAATATTTATACAAGGCCATAATTTAAGTTGTGAATAAAAATGAGAGACATATGTGGATTTTCGGAATGTAGAAAAAAAAATTTATTAATCCTTAGATCAAAATAAGAGATTATGTTTGTTTATAGTAATAAAAGCAAAAAATATTGGAGTAAATAACAATGAATAATGAAATTTCTGAGGAAATGGAAATTATTCATGAAATATCGAGAATACTTAATGTGCAGCTAAATGAGATGATGGATATTGAGGATCAAAATTATAATGATTATTATGATTCAAAAGCTTATGCAATAGAAGATAATCATATTAAAGCATTAGCATTAAATTATTCAAATCTTAACAATTTACCTGAACCGGTATGCAAATTAAAAAATCTGAGCGAATTGTATCTAGTCGCAAATAATTTATTAACATTTCCAAATGCGATTCTAGAATTAGAAAAATTAAAAAAATTAGATATCACTGAAAATGGGATTACAAAGCTCCCAAAGAATTTGAGTAAGCTAAAATCTATTGAAAAGCTTGTAATTTCATTTAATAATTTAGAAATTATTGATGAACAAATATGTAAATTAGAAAATCTCGAATATCTTGAAATGATTGGTTGCAAACTTCATCATATTCCGGATTTTATTGGAAATTTAACTTCTATAAAATATCTTGATTTATCGAATAATATGCTAAAATCTATACCAAAAGAGATTGGCCGCCTTGCTTCCCTAAAAACACTTAATTTACATGATAATCAATTGACAACCCTTCCCAAAGAGATTGGCCACCTTAGATCACTTCAAATACTTAATTTAGGTTATAATTCTTTAGTAGAAATTCCAGAGTGGATAGAATCTCTCTCTTCTCTTAAAAGATTATCTTTAGAAAAAAATCCTTTAATATTACAGAAAACTACTCAAACCCAAAAAATCTTGGATAAATTACAACATAAAGGGATTAAATTAATAATGAGATAATTGGGATTGAAATTCAATCCATATATTTCTATAATATTTGGTTTAATTTTTCCAGACAATTTTTTTTTTTTTTTTTATTCAAAACACTGACATTCGTACACCATCAAAATCGTTGTTGTGTACAAATATTATTGTGAATTTTTTTTTTTATAAAATTAACTAAATCATTGATAAATAATCACGATATTCCAATTAAAATTATAAATTATGTTAACCAATTCAATTATAATGTCTGATCAAAAATCATCTCCAGCCATATTTAAAGAAATAACCAAGACTAATCTTTGGGATATAATGCAACTTTAAGTTGCTGAATCTCAAAAATGGAATGTGGCACCAAACTCTATGTCAATCGCTGAAGCACATTATACAGATAAAAGCTGGATGCGAGGAATATATTCTGGAGATATACCAATTGGATTCATCCTTTTACAAGATCCTGTTCCAGAAGAAATTGATGGGGATACAAAATATAAAGGAAGATACTTTATATGGCGCTTTATGATTGATATTCGATATCAAGGGAAAGGATTTGGTAAAAATTCAATTGAATTACTTACCGATTATGTACGTACTAGACCAAATGCAGATTTTCTTTATACCAGTTATCACCCAGCACAAAATGATCCAAGTGAATTCTATAGGATATGTGGATTTGAAGAATCAGGTGAAAACATTAGAGATGAAATTGTTGTCAGGTTGAAATTATAAAAAATAAAAAAAAAATTAATTCATTTCATGCATAAATTGTTCAAAATCATCAAGATTCTGTGAGAGATTTTTCTGAATTATATCCTTATTCTTCATCCATTTAAATGCAAAATCTTTCAGAAGAGCATTCAATCGTTTAATATCAGATCTCAATATATCAATTTGTTTCTCAGTTGCATCAAGTTCAGTCTCTTGTGTTTCCATTTTAGCAATATAACGTTGTCTCAATTGTTTATCCGATGATGCATCTGTTAAAACTTTCAAATTCTCCCGTAATCGGTTATGTTCCTTTGATATTTCATTTTGGCGTTGTTTAAATTTCTTTACTCCATTTTCAAATTCTTGAATCTTTTCCTTTATTTCTAATACCTTTAATAACACATCTCTTTCAATATTAGATATTAATTTTAAATCAGTCCATTCCTTTAAAATATCCATAGTAATTGTTTCAAATTGAATAGAATTCTGGTTTAACGAGCGCTCTTTAAGAATAAATTCTTTTTTCATTTTTCCCTCAATATTAATTCTATATCGATAAAAATTAGCAGACTTCTCGTCAGGTTCCGGAGTTTCAAAAATTTTATAACTATTAACAATAGGATGTTCTAATATTAAGATCTTAGAAAAATCAGTGATGTTACTTATTGTATAAATAGATATTTTTTCAATAAAATTTTTCTTCCAAATACTTGAACCAAGAGTTATCTGATGATATTTGTGATTTACTGATTTAATTTCTTTATAAATCTCCATTCCTTGATCGATTGCATAGGGGATTCTCTGTTGCTCATTTTTATTGATAAAGGGCAATATTGCTTCCCCTTCGAATACATCATCTTTAAATATCGAAATTGGCCCTTCTTCAAGTACTATTTTTGTAAAATTTGAAAATTCTAACGCAGACATTGGATTTACTGGTTGAGCCTTTTCATTATATATGCTCACTTTTTTTGCAGTTCCAGCCTCTTCAATTAATGGTATTAAGCTTGATTGGTTACGTTTTACTGTAACGGGAACTGAAATCTTATATTCAAAACGAGAGCCTTTGATATTTGTATCAGTAATTTTTTTGATAAGATTTGAATCTGCTTGTTTTTTATACTCATTCAATTTTTGTATCACATCAAAATTATTATCATGAAAGGATGAATTCAAATCACTCGAAGCTGTTGGTATCGATAAGTTTTGATTACGAGTTATTGAAGGACGATTAATCCACAGGGGACTATAGGAATCATATATAAATGAAATAGGTAATCCCGATACGAGAGTTAGCTGGATATCTTCCCATGGTTCATCTAATACATTATCTATTATTGCCCAACCTTGGAGAAGTATTGGAATTTCATCGTCATTTTGCATATTCTTATCGATTTCTTTTTTTTCTTCTTTATTAGATTCTTGAATAAATAACCTGTAGGAAACCTTCCAAGCGGGAGTTTCTTGGAGAAATGAGATATTGAAACCTATTTCATTATCATTTTCCTTAGAATTTAATGAATTTTTATTTGATTTTTTTGAATTTTTCTGAAAGAAAATAGATACATTTCGATTCTTTACTTTTTTACTTGTTTTAATCACATCCATAAAGAATTTAAAATCTTCTTTAACAATTTTATCAAGGATCTCCAAAGAATTAATTTCTTTGATTGGAATAGGGGTAATATTATTTATTTCATTTGCCAATAAAAGAAAATCTTGAGTAATAACACCTTCACTTCTTTCACTAACAGGTGAAATTCTTTCTTGCAGACCAACAACAATCCCATTAATCACTTTCCCACCTACATTTACCTGAATTTCAAAACCTCTAAGCTGGGTTAAAAATGATTTCATTGTATTGTGTTCAGGAAGGTTAATTAAAGAATCTTGAAGTAATTTTGATTGATCACTATCTGCACTTTCATAACTAATTCCTCCTATAGAATAATTTCCTTTTGTCCTCTGAATGGAGAATGTTTTAAGAAGATCATTCATCACGCTATTTTTAAATGAAAGGATCACCTTGTTTGAAGTATTCAAATTGATTTTTCCTGATTTTTCAAAATATCCAATTCCTGTTTTATAGAGAATTACTTTTTTAATTTTAATATCACTCATTTCTTAACCTCCTTTTTGAAAATTCTTTTTATTATTAGGCATTTTATTTTGAGATTGTATTAAGAGATAGTTTTCTACTGTAAAACCAATTTTCTTATTAATTACATCCAAGTTTTCTTTCAATTCTATCAAGTTTTTGAGAATTGTTTCCAATTCGGATTCTTGACGATCGAATTTAGTAATATATTTTTCTCTTAGATTTCGTTCTTCCATTGAATTTTTCAAGGCAATTAAATTATTTCGCAATCTAACTTGCTCAGATTCAATATAACGAATTTTATCATTAAGAGAATTTTGTTTTTCCTGAATTTCCTTACGTTCCAATTCAAGTTTTATTCGTTCCTTCAAATGATCATATTCTTCATCATTAACCAAACCCAATTTCTTCCATTCATCAATTATTTTCATGGTCAAATAAGATGCTTGATCTGTAGCACAGGTGAGGTATCTTTCTTTAATAATAACTTCCATTGATTCTTCTGATTTAATATTGAAAATAAAGCGGAATAATTTTGAAGTATTTTCATCAGGATCTTGTGTATCATATAGCTCATAACCATTTTTCTTTGGATGTTCGATTATTAATTGTCGAAAAGACTGATCTAGGTTCCTAATAAGATACTTGACTTTAAGGGTGTTGAAATAACGTTTAAAAATTGCATCTTTAATTTCAATTTCATGATATTGAGTTGAGGCAGTTTCTTGCTTAACAGTGATCTCAACCCCTTGATCCACAGCAAATGGAAGTCGACATTTTCCCTCTGCTTCCAAAAAGGGTAACATTGCTTCTCCAGCAAATGTATCATCCTTAAAAATTGAAACAGGCCCATTTTCTAAAGTAGTACTCGAATTAATAAATTCGAGAGTCTGCATTGGATTTTTTGGATTCACCTCTTTATTATATACCGAGATGAATTTTCCATTCAAATCTTCTTGGAGTAAAGGAATTAGTGAAGAATTATTTCGCTTTACAAATACTGGATTTTTGATATGATATTTAAAAGCCATTCCTTTTCCACCTTCCTCTTCTGAATTAGGTTCGAATGTCGGTTCAGCCTCAAAATAACCTTCATTCATCTCAATTCCTTCTGCATTTT
>CAYPTZ010000279.1:0-5428 GCA_964413395.1 uncultured archaeon
AATTGGGAACATAGATTAAAGGTTGTAATCTAGCATCAAATATTTCTTTAGAATCTGTTAAATATATAATGCCTTCTATTATTCCTATTATAGTTGGAATTAAAGTCCAAAAGAATAATATTCGTAGCATTCCAGATCGCCCGTTATTCATATAAAATTTATGAACTCCAAATGTTCCGAATAAAATTGCGAGTACTGCTGCTACTACTGGATATTTTACTATTCCATATTGATATGTTTGAGGAGGATTCACTATTTGTTGATCAATTGATTGTTGGTTAGGTTGAATATTTTGTTGCTTTTCGCTTAAATTTCTCGTCCCACAATAGGCACAATATTCCATTTCATCTGAAATAAATTCACCACAATTAACACAATATTTCATATATTTTTTCTCACTTCACAATGATAGTTATATTACATATATTGTTTTTACTATTAAAGAAATTCAGTGTCCAATTTCTATCAAATTATCATTTCATGGAAAAAGAAAAAATGTTTATCAAACTATCGGATAATTCGATATATAGGAAGAAAAATAAATCTTTTTAAAATCTATATTAAGAATGGAGCTTAAATGAGATTGCTTCGTATCCATTTAATGAATCTCCTTTATCTCCTGAAAATTGAATAATTCTTTTTGCTGAATTTAATTTATGTTGTATTGATGAAATTATATCAGTGACAACAAAAGTTGGTTGAAATATATAAAGTGAAAATATCGGATATTCTATTGTTTCTGGTTCAATAATATTTTCATAGGTATTAACTTGATCTTTTAACCGATTACCTTCAAATTCTATTATCCATTGAACGAAAGGATGATTATGATCTCTAAAACTAATATAACAATCAATTACATTTAATCGTACATTTTCACCATTTATTTTATTTTTTTCTTTATTCAAAAATTCTTGAAGATTGCATTTATATAGATTAAATTCTAAAGCATAGTTTTCAGGGATTAAAAGATAGGAATAATAATCTTTCCATTCTTCATTATTACCATTATCTTGATAATCATATGTAATACAATTTAGGAAATGGATTTGTTCGTTATTATTCGATATATTCATTATGGATGATGCTGAAATTGGTTTTAAATTTGGATATTGGCTCATTTTAGTTCAACTTTATAGGTTTTAACTTTTAAAATGTTTAATTTAAAATTTCAGTATAAAAATTATTAAATTTTATTTTTTATATATTAATAGAGTTTTTTTCGTGGATCAGGGTCAGTAGATGAGTTTTTATTTTTTTTTTCAAATTTCTTTTTATGTGAATTAAAGAATTTGGGATTTTTCGTCTTTTTCTGATCATCATTATTTTTTAATCGATTTTCCTTTTTTTTATGAGGAAATTTCTTTTTTTTTGATTTATCGTTAAAATATGAAGATTTATAGGGATCAGTAGTAATTACCATTTTTCGCATCCATTGCAATTGTGCTTCATGTTCCCATTTAGTTTGCCATTTTTCAAAACCTGATTTAACATATTTGATTCTTCTTGGAAAATCTTTAATTATCCAATAATATAATGCAAAAAATCGTTTTTTTCCACTATCTTTTGATAAAATTTTTGCAGGAACTCCATATTCTTCAATAATATGATCTAAATATGTTTGTTCAACTTGATCTTGAAGATATCCTACAATTTTCGCATCTTCATAATTATATTGTTCATCGTTCAAAAATTGGCGTGCCAAATTAAAACATGAGCCCGTACATAATTTGATTAATTCTTCTCGCGATACTTCTAATTCTTTAAAGGCTTCTATAAATAAATCTTGAATATATGTTTGAGTTTTATTGTTAAAATCAGAAGATTGATATAATTCTAGAGGAACTTCTTTCTTAATAAGAATATTTGATTCTTTTCGCCAAAAAAGAATAAAAGCTGACCCGATAAGATCTCCAGTGCCACTATCATCAATTTCTATTGTCATTATTATATTATCTTACAATATTTATTTGAATTAAGGATTTTTTTACAATCTTTTACAATTGTTTAAATGTCTTTTTTCGTTTTATTTGATTAGTAAGAATGGAATCAGAAATAATTTTGACAGGAAACGAATTATTATTAGGTAAAATTACAGACACTAATGGAAAGTGGATTATCGATCATTTATTGCCATACGGGGTAAGGATTTCGCAAATTACAATTATTCCCGATGATTTACTAATAATAAAAAAAACTATTCAAGAGGCTTTAGCTCGAAATCCAGATTATATTTTTACTTCAGGGGGATTAGGTCCAACTTTTGATGATATCACTCTTGAGGGGATTGCTTTAGGGCTCAATATTCCTGTAAAATTAGAAGATAATTTAATTGCAAAAGATATGATGATTAAAAGATTTAAAAGAGCATATCCAAATAGATCATACGAAAAAGTAATCGAAAAAAACCCTTATCTTTTAAAAATGATACATCTTCCAATTGGTACTAAACCTCTTTATAATTCTGCGGGAACTGCTCCTGGGGTATATTTTCCTCCTGAAATTACGAATAAAAAAACTATCATTGTCTCCTTTCCTGGAATTCCAAATGAACTAGAGACATTATTTACTGACCATATTATCCCTGAAATTAAAGAAAAAATGATTAGTTCAAGTTTTGTTCAATGTGGCTTTTTTTTTCAGAATATTGGTGAAAGTATGTTTACTCAAAAAATATATGAGATTAAAGATAATTATCCTGACATATGGTTAAAAACTCATCCAAGAAAATCAAAAGAGAATCAATGGGTTATTGAGCTTCATATTACGTCATTTTCGGAAGATCCTCAAATAAAAGACCAAATGAAGGAAGTATATAACATCCTGAAAAACCATGTTTTAAACACGAATGGAAAAATACTTGAGGAAAATGAAATAATTCTTTAATTAGTTTCAAAATTAACTCTTTTTTTCTCTATATATTACAATTTGTGTATTTCTTATTCTAAATAACTTTATTTTATGTCAGCAATTT
Organism: uncultured archaeon; assembly: GCA_964413395.1. Taxonomy (GTDB): domain Archaea; phylum Asgardarchaeota; class Lokiarchaeia; order Sigyniarchaeales; family Promethearchaeaceae; genus Lokiarchaeum. Next base: position 2,975 of record CAYPTZ010000279.1, read on the forward strand.
TATTCACTTGTTTCATTACCTTGAAATTTTTTAAAATTCAAGAAATAAAATTTGGTAAATACAATGGAAAACCCACAACCTGTTATAGAAGTGCCACGTGAAATGTGGTATAGTCTTTCTACTCAAGAAGTAGAAGAGAAATTGTCAACTAACATTACAGAAGGGTTATCTAGCGATGAAGCAAAAGCTCGTATAGAGAAATATGGACCAAACGAATTACAAGCTGAAGAAAAAATTCCTCGATGGAAAGTTTTCTTAGCACAATTTCAAGATGTATTAATTTATATCTTAATTGCAGCGGCTTTTATTTCTGCGGTGGTCGAATATGTTGATTCTCTAGAAGATGCTAATCCAACTTTTGGAATAGATTGGATTGTTATTGCAGTTATAATTATTCTAAATGCAATAATCGGATTTATTCAAGAAGGAAAAGCGGATGATGCAATTGAAGCTTTGCGAAACATTTCAGCGCCAGATGCTCAAGTAATACGTGATGGAAAAGAAATTTCAATTAAAGCAAGAGAAATTGTTCTTGGAGATATAATTATTTTAAATGAAGGAGATAAAATTCCAGCAGATGGAAGATTGTTTGAAGAATCCAATTTTAAAGCGGAAGAAGCTGCATTAACTGGAGAAAGTGTACCAGTTAAAAAAAATTTAACTATCATTTCTGATGAAGAATGTGCATTAGCTGATAAAAAAAATATGGTTTTTTCATCCACTTTGACTACTTATGGTCGTGGAAAATATATTGCCACTGAAACTGGTATGAATACAGAAGTAGGCAAAATTGCCACTATGATCAGTCAAGCAGAATCAAAAATGACACCTCTTCAGAAATCATTAGAAGATTTTGGCGCTTGGCTTGGGAAAATTATATTAATTATATGTGCTTTAGTATCAGTTATTTATGTTATTTGGGCAGCTATTCATGGACGTTTAACACCTGAAGATTGGTTAAGTGAAGTATTAGGTTCTGTTTTATCTGGTGTTGCATTAGCTGTTGCAGCTATCCCTGAAGGATTACCTGCTGTAGTAACTACTTGTTTAGCAATAGGAGTCACACGAATGTCCGACAGGAATGCAATAATTAAGAAATTGCATTCAGTTGAAACTCTTGGTTGTACAACAGTCATTTGTTCAGATAAAACAGGAACATTGACAAAAAACGAAATGACAGTCAGATCTATTTGGGCAGGAAAAAATATTTATAATGTATTTGGTGCTGGTTATGAACCAAAAGGGGATATTAAGCTTGATAATGAAAAAGTTGATGCAATTTCAATTCCTGATCTTGAAATGGTTTTAAGAATTGGGCTTTTATGTAATAATGCCCGTTTAGCGATGGAAGAAAAATGGTTATGTTTTGGTGATCCAACTGAAGGGTGTTTAATCTCTGCTGCTGAAAAGATTTATGGTTCTAGGAAATCTATTGACGAAAAATATCCTAGAATTAATGAAATTCCATTTGATTCTACGAGAAAATTGATGACAACCATTAATAAAATTGATGGAAAAGAGATTGCAAATGTTAAAGGTGCAACTGAAATTCTCTTAGATTTATGTTCAAAAATTCAAATTGACGGAAAAATTCGACAAATTACAGATGAAGATAAAAAAATTATTCTTTCTGCATATGAACAAAAAGCAAGTGAAGCTTTACGTGGATTAGGTTTTGCATTTCGTGAAGTAGATGGAATTCCTGTAGAAATCGAACAAATCGAAAAAGATTTAACATTTGTTGGAATGCAATTTATGATTGATCCACCAAGAGATGAGGTTAAAAAAGCCATAGATGAATGCAGAGCTGCAGGGATTGGTGTTAAAATGATCACTGGGGATAATTTAATAACTGCTACAGCAATTGCAAGAGAATTGACAATGATTACAGAAGGTGAAATTACTCATGCAGGGAAGGATATCCCAAATATGACCAATCATGAAATAGCCGAATGTAAAGTTTTTGCTCGAGTATCTCCTGAACATAAGCAAAATATTGTTAAAGCTCTTCAAGCTGAAGGTGCTGTTGTTGCAATGACTGGAGATGGTGTAAACGATGCTCCTGCTTTGAAAAATGCAAATGTTGGTGTTGCCATGGGTATAACTGGGACTGATGTGTCTAAAGAAGCAGCTGTAATGGTTTTAGCCGATGATAATTTTGCAACAATTGTTATGGCTGTTGAAGAAGGGCGAGGAATTTATGATAATATTAAAAAATTCATTCAATATCTTCTTTCTTCTAATATTATGGAAGTGTTGGTATTATTATTTGCAGCAATTCTTGGTCTTGAACCTCCATTGGTTGCAACTCAATTATTGTGGATTAATTTAGTTACTGATGGTGCACCAGCATTAGCTTTAGGATTTGATCCTTATGATCCTACATTAATGAAACAAGCTCCAAGACCAGAAAATGAACCCATTTTAACAAAACGATTTACAACAACAATGATA
>CAYPTZ010000280.1:0-5419 GCA_964413395.1 uncultured archaeon
TAGTTAATAACATTCCAATAAATATAATGCATCTAAAAAATGCGTTAGATTCTTATTTTGGGGAGATCACTATAGATGGGGCCATTGGAACCATATATTTATATCATTTCTTAGCAACTATTGATTATGCTCATGAACAATTAATCTTGAGACCTCGAACTGAAGAATCTTATAAAAACTACATGAATGAAAACCAATCCCAAAAAGTATATTCTATGCCCTTTTGGTTATGTGATGATCATTTTATGGTTACATGGGGTACTATAAATCAAAGTCGACCATATTTGTTTTTCGTGGATACAGGACTTGTTGGAGCTGGATTCACATGTCCAAAAAGTACAATAAAAGAGGCAAAAATTCATATTGATAGAAGAAACCGAAGTTCAGGAATGGGAGGTGGGGGTTTAATGAATATTGATACCTTTAATGCGCACGAGGTTTCTCTAGGGCCAATAAAATCTACAGATATATCATGTCAATATGGGCCCTTTCCTCCAAGTATTGAAAATGCCTTTGGGGTGCATATTGGGGGTTTAATCTCACATGATTTCTTTAAAGACTATGCATTAACATTGGATTTTGACAATATGCAGTATTATCTGATAAATTACTAATTTTTTTAACTTTTATAAAGCAATTAATATGATAAATGAAAATTTTAAAAAAGTGAAACTATAGAATGAAGAGAAATCTTGACCTCCATTACCATATCGAAGCTATTTGAAATAATTTGAAAATTTTAAAATTTCGGTAAATTCACTCAATAGAGTTGAAATTTAAATAATTATTCTCAAAGAAGGTTTTTAATACATCTTTATTATGGATTTTTTATCTCGCTCAAATCCAAAATTTCTCCCACATTGACCGTGAATAATAAATTTTGACCCTGGTTCCATTCTAGCTCCACAATATTCCCCGAGAGCACCTTTAATTTCTAAAATTTTTCCTTCTGGAAGTAAATATCCCATAAAATCAAGAGAATAACCAATATTATTTTCAGATTCGTCGATTTCTAAAGTATTCATTTCATCCTGCTCTGCTGTATCAGACTTATAATATGCATCTGAAATTACATTTGAGCATAATTTATCTAAATCTATATAGAGCGTATTGAGTGTTCGATAAAGCCTGTGAAGAAGTGCATTAATATATAAACCCGTTAATGTAGGAAAATAAGGCATCTCAGCATATTCAATTAATTGTGTATCGATAAAGGCCTGGAGATCATGAATTGTGTAAGGATTGAAGCTGTCTACCATCTCTAAAAATTCATTAAAGATGGAGTATACCCGTTCCACATAAATTTTCGGTTCATTCATCGAGACGGTAATGATTTGCTTCATGAGTTCTTTATATTTAAAAATTTCTTTAATCCCCATCGAGAATTCACTTAATGGCATAGAACAATATTATACCTAGGACCTTTAATATTTTTTCCAAAATATTAACTATATATTAGAAAAATAATATGATAAATTTTTCATTCTTGAATATCTAAAAAAAAAAAGTAATCTTTGAAATACTGGATAAAATTCAATTTTTATACATTTTTCCTAAAAATAATAAAATTTTCCTTATAATTGTGAAATCAATAGACTGATTAAAAGATATGAACATTTTTTTAAAAAACTTAATGTTACTATAAAAATATTTTGACATTTTGTTTCTATATGATGTACATATAACAAATTGTTTTCATACAACAAATTAATATGTATGTTTGTTCTCAATTAAGAACAATATACTTTTTTTAGAAAAAAAGGATTAGTGAAAAAATTTAAACGAAAAAATAAAAAATTGGGTGATATTTTTGTATATGCTGTTCTTTCTTGCCTCCTATTAAACATTTCATTGTTGAGTACCTCCGCTACATCTCCAGAATTTTCGATTATTATGACAAACAAATCTAGTAATTTAGAATTTGCATTATCAGGGGATGGACAAAATATTGTGTCCCATGGGTATAACTGGACTCATTTGGCGAAAATTCCGAGTAGATTTGGTGAAGAATCTGAAAATATCTGGAATATTACACTTGATGATGATATTATGAATTCTGATCTTAATCTTGATATTACGTATGATGGTTCAAAAGTTGTTGTGGTTGATCAAAATGAAGGAAAATTCAATTGCTATTCTAATGTAGGAACGACCCCTGTTTGAAGCTACCAACTTGAAGAATTTTGGTTTGCCACTCATAAAGGAAAAATCAGTGAGGATGGCGCTCTCGCAGTTATTGCTCACGAAAATTTCTCCCCTACTCGAGATGAAGTTATAGCTCTTGATGGAGATACAGGTGTAGCATTATGGATAAAAGATTTTGGTCTTAGCAATGTGCAAATTATCGAAATGGATCAGAATGGTAGCATTATTGCTGTTGGTCTGGACAATGGTTCAGTGAGTTGTTATGATGGACTTACAGGAGAACAAATGTGGCAAAAACAAGGAGCAGCAGCAAGTAATATAAATGTTTTAGCTATGAGTGAATATGGAAATATTTTAGTGAGTTATTCAAGGGTCGATTTTAATCTTACTGTGTGGGATACAACGAATGGTGATGTTTTATGGACTGCTGTAATGGAACTTCCATATAATGGAATAGATATAAATCAAGATGGAACTAAAATCTTACTACCTTCTTGGAGTATTGATCATACGAGTAATAAAATTCGGCTGTATTCAAATGATTCTACCGCAATTCTATGGGAAACTGAAATTAATGCTGAGACATATAGTGCAAAAATTTCTAATGATGGGAAATTTGTTGTATTAGGGGATCTTAGTGGTGTGGTTTCTGTTTTAGATGGAAATAATGGTTCTATTTTATTAGAGCATAATACTTTTGCCGACAATATTAAAGAGGTTGAAATTTCCAATGATGGCACAAAATTTGCAATCCGTACAAATGAGGGTACAATAACTATCTATGATATTGATGTAGATCTCGGTAAAGGATCAGGAATAGCTGAATTCTTTAATGTATTAGGGGTTTATCATTAATTCTCATGGGAGGAATAGGTATTGTAACTTTTTGTTTAGGTGGTCTAATTTTTGGTAAAAAGAAGTCATAAGAGAAATGTTAATTTATTAGTTTTTTTTTTAATTACCCTAATTTCTAATAAGATTCACGGATTTTTTTTGGTTTTTATTTAAATGCATCAGTAAACAAAATTAATCAAGAAATATTCAAAATTTTTCTTAATTTTTTAGCTCGTTCTTCCAAAATTGATTTATTGCAATTCTCTGGTACTTTTTCAGGATAGACTTTTAAAAAATTGTCTTTATATTGTCTTGGATGAACGTGAAGGTGTAAATGAGGTATTTCCTGATAGGCTGCAGGAGCAATGGAATGCCAAATACTTATGCCCTGATTGGGAAAGCTAGATGATACAGCTTGGGTGATTTTAGTTAAGGTCATCATTAGCGCTCCCCCAGTATTGGGATCTAAATCCCGTACATCATTAAAATGATTTCGGGGGATGACCAATGTGTGTCCTGGATGAAATTGTTTTGGATCAATGAAAGCTATTGTTAATTCATCTTCGTAAACAATAGGAGCGAAATTATTTTGGTGAATGTTACAAAAAATACATTTATTACTTTTCATGAGTTTTATTTGTAATATTGAATATAATATAATTTCTTCTTTCAATTTTCTAACCAAAACAATCCACAATTTCATTATTACGGTTTTTATTGAATGTAGGCTTAAATCGTTCCTGAAAGAGATATTTTGTTTTAGATCTTCGTAAATATTTAAAAAGCTCGTTATATTTTGGAATGAATTCATCATTCCAATATTTTTCGATTAAGGTGGGATCCCTTCGATAGTTCTGGATATTCTCTTCAGTTATAAGTAGACCAACGCGACTGATTAGCATTTCGACATAATCACTATCGATTTCAGTGATATATATCATACATTTTATTTTTTTCACGTTTACATTGAAAGTTAAATACAGATGGACGTTATCTTCCTCAAAAAATAATTCATTGCTTACTACTTTGAGATTTTCTACATTTGAAGATTCAATAATTCGAGTATCTCCTATACCTTCCGCCAAAGATTGGAATTTAAGAATTTCTGCGTTAATTTTTTCTTGTCTTGCCTCTACCATTTCATCATCTTTCCTATGTTCAAAATTCTTTTAATTTTCTATCTAATTAATAATTTTGATTTAGACTATTCATCTGATTTTGAAAACTGCAAGTGAAATTACTGTGGAGATTTCAAAATCGGGTGTAATTTTGATAAATACAAAAGGAATATTTTAAATTGAACACCCTTGATAATTTTTAAAATTTTAAAATTAGGTTCAATTTCATTTATTATTATTTTTCGATTTATCAATCTTATTAAATCCGACAGTTCTTTCTCGACTATACAAAGATCTGAGATAGTCAGTTAAATATTGAAGTCGTTGCTCAAAAGGTACTGTTTGGTCAATAGACATCTTTCGCATTAAAGCTTGGTATTTCCCTTCAACTTTTTCGATTAAAGTATTATGCCCTGTTTGAATTAATCTTATTTTTGGTTGATTCTGGATAAATTCGATGAGTTTCAGCCATTTTTCGGCTGTACGGGGATTTAAACCAATTTCTTTGAGACGACTTTTAGGAAAAATATCTTCTTCTCTTTCTATTAATTGAAATATATCTTCGATTCGCTCTTGGAGTGTTCTTCGTTGAGATTGTTTTAAATCTTTACCTGATTGATCCATCAATATAATATATAATTGTATCTTCCAATATAAGTACTAGGTATATAATTGTATCCTTCATTTTAATAGAAAATATATAATTGTATCTTAAGATATCAAATAATAAAATTTTTAGGAACAAAATATCTTAATAACCATATGAAATATAGCATGAATAGGCTAAATAAATTAGAATTAATTAATAATGAGGGAAATAAATGAAGATTTCAGATATAGAAATAAATATTGAAAGTCACTTAAATTCTCTATGCTATTACATCGAAATTGCTTTGAAGAATAATCAAGCTAAAAATATCGAAGAATTGAAAAATCAATTTTTTGAACATTATCAAAATCTACTTAAAGCTCATGATAGTGAGGATATTACAGATCTTGCTCGATTTTATCGCCTGATTTCAGAATTTAAGACTGCTTTAGCAATTATTATAAAACCAGGATCACAATTTGACCAAATGTGCGATCTCGCAAAAAATAATTTTAATATAGTCTTGGATAGAATTCGTGCGCAAGTAAATGAAAATCGACTAATTAAAACAAAAAGAAGAGGGCCCATAGTACCAAGCACGGGAAATTCGATTATCCTTAATTATTTTTGCTCAAAATGCAAACAAGTATTTGATATTCCACTTGATATTCAACATAATCTACTGAATTCTGAAGAAAAACAGGAATTACCCAAACATTGTGATACCGAAATG
>CAYPTZ010000281.1:0-5398 GCA_964413395.1 uncultured archaeon
GTTTCTGAGCGATTTAATCGTGAATAAAAACTTATTTGTTCAATTGGAACATATTGGAATCTTCTCATTCCTAATTCAATACCAATCAGAACTCTAAAATCTTCTTTTTCTAATTCTCGCACAAAATTTGCTGCTCGGAAAATTTGTGGCACTATTCAATACTCCATTCAATCTCAATAAAATAAAGAAAAAATTAAATTTCAGTTACCTTAATCATTTTATCGCCTGCAACAAATGAAGGTAATTTATCTAAATTATCTAATACTTGTCCGAAGACTGTATGGGCTCCATCAAGATGTTCGGTGTGCTCTCTAGTTAAAACAATAAAGAATTGACTGCCTCCGGTATCTTTTCCTGCATGGGCCATACTTAAAGCACCAGTTTTATGAATCAAAGGATTACCTTGTGTTTCACATTTAATTTTCCAACCTGGACCCCCAGTTCCGTTCCCCTTTGGACATCCCCCTTGAATAACAAATTTATCGATAACTCGATGAAATTTTAAACCATTATAGAATCCTGAATTAACTAATTTTAAAAAGTTTGCAACAGTTCCTGGAGCGTGTTCAGGATATAGTTCAATTGTAAGTGTTCCTTTTGTAGTTTCCATTTTTACTTTAGGATTAGCCATAATATTACACCTAAATAAAATAAGCATTCTTTCCAAAAAAAGATTGAGAATGTTTTATCTAAAAATTAAATAATAACTCGGAAAAAAAAATTATATGTTAATTGCCACCAGAATGGCTTGTAACTAAATCTAATTCTGCTACAACAACTTTTTGTTCTCCAACATTTTGGATTGATTGACTTAGATTTGAAAACAAATCTCCTTTTTGAATTGTTTTTCCAGAATTAAATATTTGATGTTGATTGTACAATTGCTCTAATTGTTGACCTTCTAAGGGTCTACCAGTATTTTTTAAAGTATCAATTGCTTCAGTGAAAATCCTATCAATACTAATGTCTGGATTCCCAATTTTTACAAAGAATGGCTTATTACTTAATGCAGTGTTAATTTTAACAACAAAATTTTCTTCAGTCATTTATAATTCCTCAATTTATTATAGTAAATCTAAATATAATTATATATTCAAAATGATAAATTCAAATTACTTATTAATATTTAAAGGTGTTTACTTATTTTAAATACTAAAAAATTATCTATCATAGGATATGGGACGTTTATCACCAAAAAATATTACGAAGGTAAAAAAAATATTCAAGTATGTTTTTTACCAAATATGAGAAGAATTCTCCCGATAAATTATGCTTATCCATTTGTAATTAAAGATCCTAATTTTCCAGGTTTTAGAGCTTTAATTTATGATATTTCTAAAAAAGAATTAGAGAATTTTGATTATTATGAAGGAATTGATGTGGGATTGTACATCCGAGAAAAAATTTTGGCATCTTTACCAAATGGAAATAAAAAAATTGCTTTTATTTATCTTCCATCAGAAAAGACAATAAATCAATTAAAACTCAATATTAAAATCGATGAAAATGATAATTGGAGAGATGTAATAAAGAATAATCCTGAAATAATTCGAAAATTTCCTGATATTCTCAAAAATCAGTCTTTTTAATATTACCATATTTTGGGTAAATGAGCCCACTTTCATAAAATTTAAAAATTTATTTGAATTTCAACCATTAATAAAATAATTTAATGAGAAATGAAATGAATAAAACTTCTATTATAAAAAAAAATTATCTCAATTTAAAATCAAGTGAATTCCCCTTGGTTAAATTATTATTATTATCAGACCTTCTTCTTCACTTATAGTTGCCTCTCGTATACTAAACAATAATTATTTTGTTTATTATTTTGAGGGGCTGCGGATAAATATTTTTTTTAAATTATTAAAGGAGAAAAAAAATGACAAAAAATCAAGATATATATATTTCCCCTATCATGGAACAGTTAAGTAAAAATATGAACTATCCTGAAAGAGCATATTTTTTTGATACAACTTTAAGAGATGGGGAACAAACTAGTGGGATTAGTTTCAATCTAGATGGAAAAATTGCAATTGGGAATGCATTGAATGAATTGGGAATAGATGTGATTGAAGCAGGATTTCCTGTTGTCTCTAAAGAAGATTTTGAATGCTGTAAACAACTAGCAAAATTAGGGTTAGATTCTGAAATAATGGGTTTAGCACGAATGAATATTAAAGATATTGATAGATGTATTGAAGCAGACTTAGATGGTATTCATGTATTCATATCTACATCAGATTTACATATCAAGGAAAAATTGAAAAGTACACGAGAAGAAGTGCTTGAAAAAATAGTAGATAAAGTAACTTACGCAAAAAAGCATTTTACTAATATCTTGTTTTCTGCTGAAGATGCTACTCGTACAGACCTTGATTATTTAATTAAAGCTAATCAAACTGCGGTCGAAAATGGTGCTAATCGTGTTAACGTCCCCGATACTGTTGGAACTATTAGTCCTAATGCTTTTGGATATATTATAAAGAAAAATTATGAGGCTTTACCTAAAAACATCCGAATTGCTGCACATTGTCATAATGATTTCGGATTAGCTGTTGCAAATACCATTGCTGCATTTGAAAATGGGGCATCTGAAGCTCAAACAACAATTTTAGGAATAGGAGAGAGAGCAGGTAATGCATCATTCGAAGAAACAGCTATGTCTTTGTATGCATTATGTGGTATTCCATTAAATATTAACTTAAAAAAAATCTATCCTACTGCAAAATTAGTCGAAAGATTGTGTGATGGGGGATATAGGATTAGTGAATTAAGTCCTCTAATTGGAAAAAATGCATTTGTTCATGAAGCTGGAATTCATGCTCATGGAATGCTCCAAAATGCACGAGTATATGAACCAATATCTCCTGCTTTGTTGGGGATTCCTAGGAGTGACGATATTTCGGAAATAATTGCTCAATCCATTAAGTTCGGAAAGCATAGCGGAGGACATGCAATCAAAGCAAAATTAGATGAATTAAAAATCGATGCTACGAAGGAACAACAACATTTAATACAAGAACATATAAAAAGAATTGGGGAACGACAACATAAAATTACAGATGATGATTTTGATGCAATTGTACGAGATGTTATGGGTCAAATACCTGAGAGTGAAAAATTTGTAATTTTAGAAGAGTTAACTGTTGTTGCTGGTTCATTAACTCCAACAGCTACTGTTCGTTTAAAAATTAAAACTAATGGAGATTATGTTGAAAAAGTTCACTCATCAATCGGTTGTGGGCCAATTGATGCCGCTCTCAAAGCAATAATGAAATGTTATTCCTTAATGAATGAAATTAAGCTCATTGATTTCAATATTAAAGCAGTGACAGGTGGAACTGATGCTTTAGGGCATGTCACTGTAGAAGTATTAGATATTGAAACTAAAAATTCCATTCGTACAGATGCCACACATGAAGATATTGTTATGAGTTCAGTATTAGCAATGGTTCGTGCATTAAATAAACTTACTATATTACACGATAAGAATAACTAAAATCCTTTTTTTTTCAAGAGATTTTTTCTTGATTCTGTCACTTTTTTTTTCATTTTATAAAATAATCCAATCATTTTTTTTCTCTCATTTCAAATTTTAATAGAATTTTTTTTAGATTTTTAGAATAATAAAATGTGATATCACTATTCCTTGTAAAATACAAACTAAGAACTTCAATTCATAATATTTATAAATTAAGGATCGCTTTCACATAGTTAATAGATTAGGAGCCAATTCTACTATGCATAATATTACGGATTCACTAAAAATCTTTAAAAATATTCATTCAATTAAAAAAATGATCCCTATATGCATTATTAATCTAATTAATATTCTAATTATTTGTTAGAATTGGCTCCTTGTCGGATTTTAATTCTATTTATTTTCCAAAATTTGACAAGGATTTCTAATTTATTTAAGAAAAAAAAAATCAGGTTGAAAAGATGAACTTAGTAAAAAACTCAAATAGTATTGTCGAAATTTATGATTGTACCCTCAGAGATGGAGTTCAAATGGCAGGGTTATCTCCATCATATCAAGATAAAATTGATATTATTCATAATCTCAGTGATCTTCTTAATATTCCCTATATTGAATTATATCCTTATTCCAATCCTAAAGATCGACAAATTATTAAAGATATCTCTGAAAATCATCCTCATCTTTTTAAAAAATTAGTTATGTTTGGATCAACCAGACATGTCAATAATAAAGCTGAAGATGATCCTAATCTAAAAGCAATTATTGAAACTAAAGCCAATTATACTACTATTTTTGGAAAATGTTGGCAAGCACATTTAGAAGTATTACATGCAACCCGTGAACAAAATATTGCCATGATTTCAGAATCTGTTAAATTTTTAAAGGAAAATGAAATGACAGTATTTTTTGATGCAGAACATTTCTTTGATGGGTACAAAGATGATCCAGAGTTTGCATTAGAGGCGATCTCAGCTGCTGAAAAAGCTGGAGCTGATGCATTAATATTATGTGATACAAATGGTGGGTCCTTACCTAACGAAATTTATAATATTGTCAAAGATGTAATCAGCAAGTCTAAAATATCTCTTGGAATTCATACCCATAATGATTCTGAATTAGGTGTTGCAAATGCTATTGTTGCATTGCAAGCATGTCTGGAAGAAAATAGAAATTGTCAGATTCAAGGAACAATAAATGGAATTGGTGAACGTTGTGGAAATTGTAATTTAACCTCTATAATTCCAATTGTTTCTCAAAAATATAAATTACCCAATATCATTTCCTCTTCAAATTTAGAACATCTTACTGAAGTAGCAGAATCTATTGCAGAAATCTTAAATATTAATTTACCTCACAATTCACCCTTTGTAGGAAGTGCTGCTTTCGCACATAAAGGGGGAATGCACATAGCTGCAATTCAAAAGAATACTATTTTATATGAACATTCAATACCAGAATCATTAGGCAATAAAAGAAACATTATAATTAGTGAAATGTCTGGTAAAAGTGCCATTCTAAAAAAAATCCAAGAATACAATCTTGGAATCGAAAAAAATGATCCTATCATTCCAAATATTCTTAAAAAATTGAAAGATCGAGAAAATTTGGGATATTCTTATGAGACAGCAGATGCTTCATTAGAATTATTTATGCGCAGTGTAATTAATGTTCCTGAGGGTAATGGGGAAGAATATAAACAAGCATTTTTTGATATTGAATATTTCAGAGTTGTGATTGATGCTAGAAATATATTAGATGATGAAAGAAAACAAATTTACACAGATGCGAATATTAAAACAACTCTTACAGAACAATGTTCTGTGAAAGAATTTCACACCGCAGCAAGTGGTAATGGGCCAGTTAATGCTTTAGATGAAGCTATTCGAAAAACTGTAACTCATTTTTATCCGGTAT
>CAYPTZ010000282.1:0-5356 GCA_964413395.1 uncultured archaeon
GTTTTTCCATCATATGAACCATCATCTTTATTTTGTTGATCCATTAATTCTTTTTTAGAAAAATGATGAGAGATATTTCCATCCTTGATATAATACATTTGATCTGCGATTGATTTAAGATCCGGATCATGAGAAACAATAATCATAGTTTTTTCAGGAAATTTGTCAATAACAGATCGCAACAAGTCCATTATAACCTTTTTTGAAAGAGAATCAAGTTCACCTGTAGGTTCATCACATAGGATAATTTGAGGATCATTTGCCAGCGCAGCAGCAATACTGATTCTTTGTTGTTCTCCTCCAGATAATTCATCTGGTCGATGAGTTTTACGATCTTTTAGTCCTACAATATCTAATAATTCTTCTACAAAATCTCTTTTTTCATTATTTAATGTTCCGGAAAGTTCAAGAGGTAGGGTAATATTTTCAATAGCATTTAATTCTGGTATTAAATTCATAAATTGAAATACAAAACCTATACTATTACGTCTATATTTTTCTAATTCTTTATCAGATAATTGAGCTAAATCAGTTTCATTCACTAAAATTTTACCAGAAATAACCCGATCAAGCCCACCGATTATATTTAATAAAGTAGTTTTACCACAACCACTCGGTCCCATAATCACAGTGATCTCACCTTTATTAAATTTACAGCTTAAACCACGAAGAGCTACAACTTCGATTTTTCCTCGTTTATAAATTTTAATTATATCATCAACATGAATTTTTGTATGGTTTTCATTTGACATTTTCATCCACTCCTAAATAAAAAAATTATCCATCTACTCGTAATAATTCACCAATCTTCTTAACATCGGATTTTTTGATTTGAATTGCAACTGCGGCAATTATACTTAGCATAAATATTGCAATAGCTGCAAATAATTGTATAAGTAACGATAGCAAAGGAATATTAATTGAACGGCTGAGAGTTCCACCACCACCAAATTCTTCACTAGTATTCAAATTATTTAGCTGGATAATTACTGATAATGCACCAATTATTCCAGTTAAAGAAAATAATGACCCTAAGAAAATTAAAGTCCCTCCTTCGGCGATTTGGATTTTATATAGAACTTTTGGTTCAACACCTCGTGCTCTCAATAATCCCATCTCATGACTCTTTTCACCGATTGATATGTACATTATTATAGCAATACCCAAGCTGACAAGAATTACTAAGAAATAGGTCTCCAAATTAAGGAAATTTATAATAGAATACGAAATGTTATCATATATTTCTTCTTCAAAATCATTTTGATAATCATATAAATTTACATATCCTCCAGCTTTTTCTTGGATTAATTCAGCATAAGTAGTCACATTAAAATCTGCAATTGTTTCTGATTCCATTGGATAAAATGCGTATTTAATTGTATCCCATCTTATTATTATTTTTTCATCAATGAATGTTGAAGGTCCAGCAACGATAAAATTTTGGGAATTATAATATTGGTTATGGACTAATGGTAATGTTATGTAGATCCCAGCAATGGTTACATTTTTTTCAGCATAGATAACATTATCTTCATACCCAATAGAAGTTATATTTTTAGCATATTGTATCGTAATATTATCATTCACCTTATATCCTTGTTTTTGAAGATCTTCAGGAATTAGGACAGAGTTCGGAGTTTTCAATTTTTCCATTGCTTCTGAGGCACTCATATCTACAAACCACTCGTTTCGTAAATTCATGAATTTTGTATAATTTTCAGCAGAAATCACAGTTACATCTATAGGTTTTTGATAGGTACCATAATAAGAATCATACATATAATCATTAACTTCATCTTCTCCCTGCAAACCCGAGTAACCTATGT
The DNA here is from genome assembly GCA_964413395.1 of uncultured archaeon. Lineage (GTDB taxonomy): Archaea > Asgardarchaeota > Lokiarchaeia > Sigyniarchaeales > Promethearchaeaceae > Lokiarchaeum. The sequence continues at coordinate 1,827 of CAYPTZ010000282.1, forward strand.
TAATTCTATAGTTAAATGAAGAGAAATTTAATTGATCTTGAATATCCCATAGATAGTCTGACATATTATTCAGATAATAATTTCCATCTTCATCTGGATAATGTTCTATCATCAAGCCATCTCCTGTCTGAATTGTATGAAGTTGGCCTTTATACTCATATTCCGTGGATTTTAATGTAGTTGCCATAATAGTAAAACTTAGAGCCATTGCCACAATAAAAATCAGTCGAAAAGATCTCCCTTGATTTCTTAAAATGCTTTTTGTTGTAAAAATTGAAATAGTTTTATCATAATATGAATTGATTTTATATATCATTTTTTCAAAAATAGTCATATTTCTACATAAAAGTTTTGTGAGACCATAGACCAATGCAAATGGAGCAAATGGTAGTAATACTGTAAATATCCCGGTTAATTCTGTTAAAATGGGGACATAGTAGTTAAAGTCTACAGGAAATAGATATTCTATAGCTAATGTATATGCAATTGGAATAAAACCCACAAGAAATATAATAAAATCTTTTTTCTTTTTTGGTAATTGATTTTGAGAAGATTCATTATATTTTTGTAGCCCATCTATCACATTCAATGAGCAAAATTCTTTTAATGGCGTTTTAACTGCCAATAGGGAAAGAATAATCCCTGCAACACCCCCAATTAGCCATGTCATTAAAGAAATGGAATTGTTACTTAATATTGCACCAAAAATTTGGAAAAACGATGTTTCTTGGAAGATAGAAGGATAAATTATATCTACTACTATAGGTGCTGTAATAGAACCTCCGAGTATTCCCAATGTACCTCCAATAAAGCCAACTATACTCGCTTCTAAATAAAACATGAACTTAATTTGACTTGAATAACCACCACGAACTTTTAATAATGCAATTTCTCTTCTTCTTCGTTGATAACTTAAATTCCAATTGGTTTTACACAAGTACCACCCTAATATGATTACGGGGAATGAAATTATTATAAACAAGATATTATTCATTAATAGAAGCATTTGGAGATTTTCAATTACCCATTCTAATGGACAATCAATATCGTATTTTGAAATACCTGTAACTACTGAAATTCGCAATTTCATTCTATCTATTGCTTTACCTATTGCACTTGGATTCATTTTTTGGAAAAATGAATAATCAATTATTATTTTGTAGGTAATTGGTCCATTATAATCATCATAATACGGAAATCCAGATTCATATTGAATTTTATTTTTTAATTCTAATGAATAATTGAGATTTCCGATAAAAATATTATCTTCTATTATAACATTTTCTTCATAATTTCTATAATAATAATTGCGAAAGATATCCAAAAATTTCGAAGGTTTCGATATATTAAAAATCCCCAAAAGAGGTATATCAGTTAAATCATACGTGTATTTTGTAATGGCTATTAAATTATCAGAAAAATCATATTCATAATCATACTCGACTAATCCGATAGTTATATTTTGACCTACAACTAAAGATAATCGTTGAGCTGTATTAGTATCAGTATAAACTCCATTTTTGGTTAAGTTAATTGGAGTATCAAATGACATAATTCCATCATATCGCTTTTTCAAATCATCATCAGTGAAAAAATTTTCTGAAATGCCAAATAATCGTGTTGAATTTAGTTTTGAATGGTCAATTTCAGACGTAGCATTTGAATGATCCCATACATCAGTCCAATCAACAGAACCTCCAGTTGGATCAATTCTTGATGAATATTGATAATTCCGACTCACAGCATATGAAGCTAAATATTCTTTAAAATTATTTGATGGATCTTTAAAACCATCTAATTTATCAAGAAAAGCATTATAATTTGTTTGTTGTGAATATAAGGAAAAATCGGAGTTAGTTCTTGCTAGTTCTTGGTCAATATAATGTTGAGAGATCAAATCTGATGAGATGCTAATACCAGATATTAAACTAATAGACAATATTATTCCCAAGCTAATGAGAACAGTACGAGTTTTATTTCTTAAAATAGTTCTTCTTAAATAGTGAAAGATAATCTAAATTTCCCTCCTTGACAATTGTGTAAAAATTACTTATTCAATCTTTTAATTGATAGATTGTTAGCGAATATTTTTTTAAAATAATTTGTTACGATTAGATTACAAATTAATTTTTCATCTCACGAAAGTGTTCTTCAATGAAACAAAAAAACATATGATTCATAAGTATCTCATAAAAACATATGGTGTCATATGTATACATATGTTTGCTAAGGAATTTCTATTTCTTTACTATAATGAATATCTAGATAAGGAAAAAAATTTAGTTATTTTTAATTATTTTCTTTAATCTTTAAATTGGGGACAACAATGGAAAATATAGTGATATTTAGATGCTTTGGGATGAAATAGTTTATTCGATATGCGTGGGGGCATTTTTTACCGGATTAATATTATCGATCTTTTTACTTGTTATGATAATGTCAAATATGGGAGATGAAGGAGACGAAATTGAGGGTCAAGTAGAAATTTAAGAAAATTTAATTTCAGATCTTTCTGAAGTTCAATCAATTGATCCTGATTCGTTTTCAGAATTAGATGTCAATATAGCAACCTCTCTTGATCCGGATATTTCGCTAGATATAGAGTTGGGTAACTTTAATCTCGATTTTGCAGAAATAGTGGATTATAGTAGCCAAACACCTTTGATATTAATTCTTAACTTCTATTTACTTTGGTTTGGAGCAGTAGGATTAATATCTTATGAAATAATCAAAGTAAAATTTGTATGGATTAGTGTTACAATCGTAATTTCAATTATCATTACCAAGTCCTTTAATAAATTATATCAAAAAATTTCTAAAAATAGCACTTATAAAGTCAGAGTTAAAAATGATTTACTTGGTCGACTATGTACTGTTAAAATTCCAGTTGATACTAATGGCGGTGTAGTCACAGTCAAATCAACAGAATCAACTCAACAAATAGGAGTAAAATCTTTTTTTCCTTTATCATATTTTTATGAAAATGATATAGTATATATTTGTAAATATAAAGATGGGATGTATTATGTTGACTCAAATCCCAGTAATGTTCAATTACCTCAATTAATCAGTAAAAAAAAAAAAAAATTTTCAAAATAATTTCTATAAAAAAATAAAAAATTAAAATAGGAGCAAAAAAAAATTAATGGCAGAATTTAGTATTGGCCCAGCCTTTATTGTATTTCTGGTAGTCCTGACGATAATATTGATTGGATTATTTATTGCAAGTCGATATCAGAAATTCAAAACAAATGAATATGTAATACACTTAAGGAATGGCAAAGTTCATTCATCTGGGCGAGGAGGAAAAATTATTAAAATTCCTCTAATAGATGAAATTATTGTAATTCCAACAACTACAAGAAAAACTCTTTTAAATTCATCAGAAAAAATTCTCTCTAGAGAATATCAAGATGCTAAAATTACAGCTATTTTGTATTGGAGAGTTTCTGACCCATCAGTAGCATTTAATGCAGTAGTTTGGGATCGGAGATCTCCAGATTATGTAGAAAATATTTTAAGCACCGCAA